>DASXNK010000098.1 GCA_036495095.1 Candidatus Dormiibacterota bacterium
CGGGGCCACCGCCAGCACCTGGGCGGTGGCCTCGTGTGCCGGGCCGTGGCCCGGGATCCAGGAACCGAGCAGGCCGGTGAGCCCGACCAGGCTGGCGACGCCGGTGTGGCCCGCCGACATCGTCAGCGCCTGGAGCCAGGCGGCGGAGGCGGCCGGCCCGGCGAGGAGCAGCGACGCCCCGGCGACGGCGGCGGCGGCCGCCGCCGCCCCGGCGAGGCCGCGGCGGTCGCGCCGGGCGAGCAGCCAGACCGCCAGGCCGACGGCGAGGTGGGGCTTGGCGAGCAGCGCGCCGCCCATCAGCAGGGCGCCGGCACGGCCGGTGTGGCCGCGCCGCCACGCGGCGTAGGCGAGGGCGAGGCTGAGCGCCGACAGGCCGTCCCACTGCCCCTGGAGGAGCAGGCGCAGGCTCCCCAGCCCGACCAGCGCGCCGAGACCGGCCGCGGCCCGGAGCAGCGCCCCGGCCCGAGCCGGCCAGGGGGCGGCTCGCACCGCGACCGCCACCGCGGCGGCGAGCAGGGCGAGCTGCAGCAGCGACCAGACCCGGTAGGCGGTGGCGAGGTCGAGGCCGGCGAGCGGCGCCGCCAGCACGGCGGTGGTCGGCGGGGTGATGAAGGGGAGGTCCGGCCGCTGCCCCGGAGCCAGCGACCCGGCGGGGAACAGGGCGGTGTGCCGGGCGGTCTCGAGCCCCTGGTCGTAGAGCCGCGACCCCTGGCCGTCACCCCACAGCTGCGCGGCCACCCAGGTCGCGGAGTAGTCGCTGTCGGCCCGCTGCAGGGCGGTGACGTGCGACCACATCGAGAGGTAGACGCCGAGCAGCGCCACCGCCAGGCCGCAGACGAGCAGGGTGAGACGGCGGCCGCGAGGTGAGGTGGCGCGCATCCTCACGACCCTACCCTCCCGCGGGCCGCGGTCCCGCCGCCGCGACCCGCTCTCGACGGATGCGTCACCGGCAATACTGGTGACGAGTCACACCAGTGGGGAGGCAGGCCGTGCAGTCGCACCATCTCATCGGCTGGCTGGTCATCGGGCTGATCGCGGGCGCGCTCGCCGGGCGGCTCGTCGAGGGCCACGGGCTCGGCTGTCTCGCCAACGTCGTGGTGGGGATCGCCGGGGCGGTGATCGGTGGGGCGATCCTCGACCAGATCGACCCCAACGCCCGATACGGTCTCCTCGGCTCGATCGTCGTCGCCTTCATCGGGGCCTGCCTGCTGCTCGCCGTGCTGCGGCTGCTCAGCGGCGGCAGGCCGCTCGGAGGCGGCCGCTCCGGGCCCTCGATCCGCTGAGGCGGCGGCCGGCGACCGCCTCCCTATACTCGCCTGCGACCAGCTCTGCACAGGGTGATCACATGCTCCAGAAGATCGACCACATCGGCGTTGCCGTCCCCGACATCGAGGCGGCCATCGAGGCCTACACCCAGCTCTTCGGCGTCGGACCGTCGCACCGCGAGGTGGTGGAGTCCGACGGCGTCGAGACGGTGATGTTCGAGGTCGGCGAGTCGCGGATCGAGCTGCTCGGCGCCACCGGGCCGGACTCGAAGATCGCCGGCTTCCTCGCCAAGCGCGGCGGTGGCATCCATCACGTCGCCTACGGTGTCGAGGACGTCCAGGGCTCCCTGGACACTCTCGCCGCCCAGGGCATGCAGCTGCTCGACACCCGGCCGCGCAGGGGCGCGGGCGGCAAGCTGGTCGGCTTCGTCCACCCCAAGGCGGTGAGCGGCGTGCTCACCGAGCTCTGCCAGGACGACCCGGCTGCGGCCGGACACGAGGGGTGACCCCGGGCAGCGACGCCGGGGCCGAGCGGGAGACCGAGAGCGGCCTGCCCCTGGAGCCCTTCTACCGTGCGGGACTCCCGGAGCCGGCGCCCCCAGGCGAGTTCCCCTACGGCCGCGGGGTGCGCGCCGACGGCTACCGCTCGCGGCTGTGGACGATGCGGCAGTACGCCGGCTTCGGCAGCGCCGAGCAGACCAACCAGCGCTTCCACTACCTGCTCCGCGCCGGCCAGACCGGGCTGAGCACCGCCTTCGACCTGCCCACCCAGATGGGCTACGACAGCGACGACCCGATGGCCCGTGGCGAGGTGGGCAAGGTGGGGGTGGCGATCGACTCGCTCGCCGACATGGAGACCCTGGTCCACGGCATCCCCCAGGACCGGGTCACCACCTCGATGACCATCAACGCGCCGGCGTCGATCCTGCTGCTGCTCTACGAGCTCGCCGCCGAGCGCCAGGGCATCGCAGCGGACAGGCTCGGCGGCACCATCCAGAACGACATCCTCAAGGAGTACGCCGCCCGCGGGACGTTCATCTTCCCGCCGCGGCCGTCGATGCGGCTGGTCACCGACACCTTCGCCTACTGCGCGCAGCGGCTGCCCCGCTGGAACACGATCAGCATCAGCGGCTATCACATGCGCGAGGCGGGGGCGACCGCGCCCCAGGAGATCGCCTTCACCCTCGCAAACGGCATCGCGTACGTCCAGGCGGCGGTCGACGCCGGCCTCGACGTCGACGCCTTCGCGCCCCGGCTCTCCTTCTTCTTCAACGTGAGCAACGACTTCTTCGAGGAGGTGGCGAAGTTCCGGGCGGCGCGCTCGCTGTGGGCGGAGATCATGCGCGACCGCTTCGGCGCCCGCGACCCGCGCAGCACCGCGCTGCGCTTCCACGCCCAGACCAGCGGCGCGACGCTCACGGCCCAGCAGCCGCTGAACAACGTGGTGCGGGTGGCGGTGCAGGCGCTGGCCGCGGTCTGCGGCGGCACCCAGTCGCTGCACACCAACTCGTACGACGAGGCGCTCGCGCTGCCCACCGAGCAGGCGGCGGAGATCGCCCTCCGGACCCAGCAGCTGATCGCCCACGAGGCCGGCGCCGCCAACGTCGCCGACCCCCTGGGCGGGTCGTACCTGGTCGAGTCGCTGACCGGAGGCCTGATCGAGGCCGCCCGCGAGCTGATGGACCGGGTCGACGAGCTCGGCGGCGCCGTCGCCGCCATCGAGGAGAACTTCTACCAGCGCCACATCCAGGACGCCGCGTACCGCCACCAGCGGCTCGTCGAGTCCGGGGATCGGGTCATCGTCGGCGTGAACCGATTCACCGAGACCGGGCAGCGGGAGGTGGAGATCCTCCGGGTCGGCGCCGAGCTCGAGGCGGAGCAGGTGCGGCGGCTGCGGGAGGTGCGCGCCGGCCGCGACCAGGCGGTGGTCGACCGCGCCCTCGAGGTGCTCCGTGACGAGGCCGAGGGCACCGGCAACCTGCTCCCCCCGATGCGCGAGGCGCTCGCCGCCTACGCCACCGTGGGCGAGGTGGCGGGGACGCTGCGCGGGGTCTTCGGGATCCACCGGCCCACGGCGGTCTTCTGAGGTCGGGTCGGGGCTGCCCACCTGACCCTGGTACGGCGCGCCTGGATCACGCCCGGCGCCGTCGGGCGAGCGAC
>DASXNK010000099.1 GCA_036495095.1 Candidatus Dormiibacterota bacterium
GCAGAGCCGGGTTCTCCAGCACCAGCACGAGCACGACGGTCGCCCCGACCGCGGCCAGCCCCAGACCCAGAACCGGCCGATCCCGTCCCGCCGCACCCGCCCGCGGCGGCGCGGGCCGGCGCTCGAGCGCGGCGATCACCACCGCCGTCACCACCACGGCCACGAGCCACGGGAGCCACATCCTCGCGAGGAACCGTCCGCCGGTGAGGTGGAGGTGGCCGAGTACGATCAGGTTGGTGAGGTTCGAGCCGGGGAGCAGCAGCGAGCCCGCGTTCGCGAGCAGCAGGGAGCCGTACAGCAGCCGCGCCTCACCGTCCCCCCGGCTGCGCGCCGCGTGGATCAGCACCGGTGTCAGGAAGGCGACCGAGGTGTCGAGGTTCAGCACCGCCGTCACCGTCGCGACGAGGACGACGGAGCCGGCGAAGAGGAGGCCTCGGTGGCGCGCCGCCCGGGCCAGGGCCCGGCCCGCCGACGAGAACAGGCCGTCGTCGTCGGCGACCAGGCCGATCAGCAGCAGGCCGGCGACGAGCACGAAGGCCGGCCACGCCTGGGCTGCGGCCGAGAGCGCCGCCGGCGCGATGGACGGGTCGGTCACACCGTGCAGGATGCCCGACCGGTCACCCGCTTCAGGTTTCCGCAAGCGAGCGCCGGTACCGTCGGGCCATGGGCGCCGGCCCCGCCGACGGCAGGGTTGCGCACAGGCCGGGCTATGATGCGGCGACGGTGACGTGGTGGGTGTGGAGCGTCGATCGACCGGGGACGGGATGCGCCTGCTGATCGCAGAGGACGACGCACCGATGCTGTCGGTGCTCGTCCGCGGGCTGACGCACCACGGATACGCGGTCGACGCAGCCGAGCGCGGCGACGACGCCCTGGAGCTGCTCGTCGCCAACCCGTACGCGGCCGCGGTGGTGGACTGGCGCATGCCGGGGATGTCCGGACGCGACGTGGTGGCCACGGCCCGCCGCCGGGGGGTCACGACGCCGGTGCTGATGCTCACCGCGAGGGACACCACCGCGGACCGGGTGGAGGGCCTCGACGCGGGCGCCGACGACTATCTGGTGAAGCCGTTCCAGTTCGACGAGCTGATGGCGCGCCTGCGCGCCCTCCTGCGCCGGCCGCCCAACTCCACGGAGCCGGTGCTGCGGCGTGGCGCGGTCACCTTCGATCCCTCGACCCGCGAGGTCACGGTCGCGGGGTCCCCGGTCGCGCTCACCCGGCGCGAGCTCAGCATCCTCGAGGTGCTGCTCCGACGGGCGCCCTGGGTGGTCACCCGCGCGCAGATCGGCAGCAACGCCTGGCAGGAGGAGGCCGAGGGCGCCAGTCAGAACGCCATCGAGGTCCACATCGCGAGGCTCCGCGGCAAGCTGAGCGGCGGACGGGTGCGGATCGTGGCGGTGCGCGGTACCGGGTACCGCGTCCTCGACGAATGAGCTCCCGATCGGCCAGGCACGTCCGTCGCCGTGCGCTGCGCGTCGCCGCGCTGGCGACCGCGATGGTCGCGGCGATCCTCGTCGCCCTCTGCGCCGGCACCGACATCCTCGTCGTCCGCAACCTCACCGATGCGGCGGACCATCGGCTGGCGGAGCGGATCGACCGGCTCCAGGGTCCGGGGCAGCCCACCCCGGACGCGATCCTCGGGGCCGTGCCGGCCGACCACGATCACGACTACGACCAGCCGGTGCTGACCTGGCTCATCAGCGGCAGCCGGGTGGTCGCCGGCCCCGGGGCGCCCCCACTCGCCTCCGGCCTCCGGGCGGTGACCGCTCCGGTGACCGTTTCGATCGCGGGGACCAGCTTCCGGATCGCGGGGGTCGAGGCGCCGACCGGGCACCTGGTCGTGGCCACCACCCTGGCGCCGGTCGCCCAGGCCCTCGGCGGCGCCATCACCGGAGAGGTCCTCTTCGGCGCCCTGCTGCTGCTGCTCGCCTTCGGCGGGGCGCTGGTCATCGGGCGCCGTGTCGCCGCACCGGTCGAGGAGATGCGGCAGCGCCAGCTCGCGTTCACCGCGGACGCGTCCCACGAGCTGCGGACGCCGCTCGGCGTCATCGAAGCGGAGGTCTCGCTGGCACTGAGCGAGGCGCCCCGGATCGACGTCTACCGGGAGGCGCTGGAGCACGTCGCCGGCGAGTCCGAGCGGATGCGGCGGCTCGTGGACGACCTCCTGTGGCTGGCGCGCTTCGACGACCGTCCGCCGCCCCCCGGTGCCGAACCCGTCGACGTCAGCGCCGTGGTCGCCGGCGCCGCCGAGCGCTTCGGCGCCGTGGCCGCGTCGCGCGAGCTGCAGCTGCTGGTGCAGGTTCCCGACGAGGTCGCGACCATCGACGCTCCGCCGGAGTGGATCGACCGTCTCGCCGCGGTGCTCATCGACAACTCCTGCAAGTACTCACCCCCGGGCGGCGCGGTCGGCGTCACCGTCGAGGGGCGCGGTGCGCGGGTTCTGCTGTCGGTCACGGACGAGGGGGAGGGGATCGCCCCGGCCGAGCGTGAGCGCATCTTCGACCGCTTCCACCGGGCGACCTCCACCGGCGACGGGGCCGGGCTCGGCCTCGCCATCGCCGACTCGATCGTGCAGGCGACCAGGGGTCGCTGGGAGGTGGTCCCCGGACCCGGCGCCACCGGCACCCGGTTCACCGTGACCTGGCCGCGCGCGGCCTGCTGAGGGCGCCGCGGGTCACCCCGCCCTGAGGACGATCCCGGGCGGCGGCGGTGTGCCAACGACGGTGTCGCCGCGAGGGTGGTCCCGCCCGCGCTGCGGAGCCTGGGACCCGGGCACGGTCGCGATCGCGAGCACCAGGCCGAAGACGACCGCACCGGCGACCGCGCCCCGGCGGCGGCCCGCCGCTCTCGCCGGACGTCCCGGGTCGGACCCCTCGGGTGCCGGCCTGGCCGCCCGCGCCGTGCGCCACGCCCGGGGCAGGTACGCGAGCAGGTGGATGGCGACGGCGGCGCAGAACACCACGGCGGCGTCGGTGTGCAGCGTGCTCCACGGCTGAAGCCGGCTGTGATCGATCCACATCACCACCCCGCTCACGAACAGCAGCGCGGTGGAGCCGACCAGGACCGGTGCCAGCAGCCGCAGCGCCGGTGCCGGCGGGCCCGCCGTCCGATAGCGGGCGCTCCCCAGGTAGTACCGCGCTGCCCGGTAGCCGGTGCTGGCGAGCTTGAGCAGCACCAGGGGGAGCAGCAGGAAGCCGGCGAAGTAGTGGACCCGCCAGAGCTGGCCGAAGACCAGGCCGCTGCCGGTCACCACCAGCAACGGCAGGAGGAGGACGAGACCCGTGACCGCCGTCAGCCGCGTGTTCTCGCGCACCCCGGGGTCGGCCGGTTCGTGATCGTGGGAGGCGATCGCCCCGCTCCGGCCGGGCAGCTGTCGCAGCGCGCGGCGGACCGCGGCCTCGCGCCGGTCGGCGGCGGGCGTGTCCATTGACGGCCACCGTACCCGCCCAAGCTTTCGGATCCCTGACGAACGCGAGCCGTTCAGGACACGGAGACGCCGATCAGCCGGCCGATCCCGAAGGTGACGGCGGCGGCGAGCAGGCCCAGGATCAGCTGGCGGGTCCCCGAGAAGAGCGCGGAGCGGCCGGTGAGCAGGGTGATCGCGGCGCCGATGGCGAAGAGGCCCACGGCGGCGCTGGCGATGCTGATCACCGCAGCGAGCGTCCCGGTGGTGACGAGGAAGGCGATCAGCGGGACGATCGCCCCCATCGCGAAGAGGAGGAACGAGGCGCCGGCAGCGACGTAGGGCGAGCCGGTGAGCACGTCGGGATCGAGACCCAGCTCCTCACGGCTCAGGGTCTCGAGGGCGGTCGAGCGGTCCGCCATCATCCGCCCGGCGACGGTGCGCGCCTCGTCGGGCGACAGCCCCTTGGCCTCGTAGATGAGCGCGAGCTCCTCCCGCTCCTCCTCGGGCGCCTCGTCGATCTCGTCCGCCTCGATGCCGATCTGGCGCTGCGCCAGCTCGCGCGCGCTCTGCACGGAGACGTACTCGCCCATCGCCATCGAGCAGGCGCCGGCGAGGAGACCGGCGAGGCCGGTGATCACGATCGCACGGTTCTGCAGCTGGGCACCGGCCACGCCCATGACCAGGCTGAGATTGGAGGTGAGCCCGTCGTTGGCTCCGAGCACGGCGGCGCGCAGCGCGTTCCCGCCGATGGCGCGATGACGGCCCTCGAGGCGCGCGATCGTCGGTCCCGCGATGCCGCGGCCCCCCGGACCCGCCAGCAGTGACAGCACCCGTGCATGGGACCGCTCCTCTGCGCGCATCGGCGTGGTCGCGGTCTCGGGCTGGTCGTCGTAGACATGCTGGTCGAGCTCCTCGAGCGTGGCCACGGAGGGGAGCACGAACCGCGGCCCCAGCCGCCGTGCCAGGAAGCGGAGCACGCGCGCGCGGCTGGTCGGTGCCGGAGGCGGCGGCGACACCCCGCTGTCGCGGAGCTTCGCCTCCCAGAACCGCGCGTGCCGGGTCTCGACCTCGGCGAGCCGGCGATACAGCTCGGCCAGCTCGGGAGAGGGCTCGCGCTCGGCCATCGCCTCGTAGATGGCCGCGCTGTCGATCTCGTCCTGGAGGTTGCGCAGGTATCGCGCGACCGCGGTGTCGGTGCTCTCGCGCGAGCCGACGGGTTCCCGCTCGTCCATGCCGCACACTCCTCTTGATATCAGCGATATCATGTCATATGATGGCTGTGGCACCGGGCAGCCCGTGCGCGCCACGGCGCGCCACCATGAGACGGGGGTGGACATCATGTGGAGCGCAGACCAGGACAAGAATGCCGCGGCGGCGTGCGCTGCCGGAGCTGCGGCGCAGAAGGCGACCGCCGCCAGCCGGACCGCTCACGAGGTGGCCGAGGAGGTCGCCGGCGCCGCCACCCTCGCCGCCGCGCTGGCCGCCCAGGAGACGGCGGCGCTCGCCCTGGCCGCGGCGGTGACCGGTCACGAGAGGACCATCGCCGCGGCCGCGCTGCACCGGGCTCAGCTGGCCGCGGCCGCGGCCGCGACCGCCGCCGCCAGCGGGGTGGTGGAGAGCGTCGCCCAGGGCGCCGCCTCGCGGGCCGGCGCCGCCGCCGACGACGCCACCCACGCGGTCGACGCCGCCGCCCGGGCGACCGAGCAGCTGCCGCCGTCGGCGGATCGCATCCGTGCCGCGGCCAGGATGCTGCGGGAGGGCGCGTAGGCCGGGGCTCAGACCTGGCTCGCGAGCTCCGACATCTCCGACCACCCCTCACCGGGCAGCTCGACGTTGACGATCCTGGGCGCCCCGGCGAGGACCCCGGGGACCCAGGTGATGAACTCGGTGAAGTGCTCGGTCCGGGTGTGCCCGTCGCTCGCCTCACGGGACTCGAAGCTCTCGACCATGGTGAAGCGGTTCGGGGTCTCGACGCTCTCGAAGCACTCGAACTCGGGGCCGCCCGGCTCCTGCCGGACCGCCTCCGTGTAGCGCCCGATCCCGGCCAGCCAGTCCTCCCGCCGGTCGGGACGGATCTGCATCTGGACGACGATGAAGATCATGGCAGGTCCTCCGTTGAGCAGATAGTTACATCAGCCTGATTAATGTATCCTTAGCACAGTGCAGGATATCAGGCCACCCGCGGATGGCAATGCCGACCTCGGAGCGGCGCTGGGGCTCGCCGTCGGCCGCATCGCCCGGAGGGTGCGGCAGGCGCACTCGGTGGGGGACGTGACCCTCTCCGAGGTGTCCGTGCTGTCCCGGCTGAACCGTGACGGCGCGGCGTCACCGGGGTCGCTCGCCGAGCTGGAGCGGGTGCGTCCGCAGGCGATGGCGTCCACCCTGGCCACGCTCGAGGAGCGCGGTCTGGTGAGCCGGCGGCCGGACGCCGCCGACGGCCGCCGCGTGGTGATGACGGTGACGGCCGCGGGCCGCAGGCTCCTCGCCGACCGGCGCTCCGAATCGGTGCGCCGCCTGACCACCGTCCTCGAGGACGAGTTCACTCCCGCGGAGCGACGGAGGCTGCTCGCGGTGCTGCCGCTGCTCGACCGGCTCGCGGAGCGGCTGTGAGGGCCGACGGGGCCGGACGCTACCGGTGGGTGGCGCTGTCCAACACGACGCTCGGTGTGCTGATCGCCACCATCGACAGCTCGATCGTGATCATCTCCCTGCCCGCCATCTTCCGCGGCATCGGCCTCGACCCGCTGGCCCCCGGCAACATCGGCTACCTGCTCTGGATGATCCTCGGCTACATGCTGGTGTCGGCGGTGCTGGTGGTGGCGCTCGGCCGTCTCGGCGACATGTTCGGCCGGGTGCGCATGTACAACGTGGGCTTCGCGATCTTCGCCTGCGCCTCGCTCGCCCTCTCGCTCGATCCGCTGAGGGGTGGCGGCGGCGCGCTGTGGCTGATCGGCTTCCGGATGGTGCAGGCCATCGGAGGGGCGATGCTGACGGCGAACTCGGCGGCGATCCTCACCGACGCGTTCCCCGCCCGGCAGCGCGGGATGGCCCTCGGCATCAACCAGATCACCGCCCTCGCCGGCATGTTCCTCGGCCTGCTCGCCGGTGGTCTGCTGGCCGCCATCGACTGGCGTGCGGTGTTCTGGGTCAGCGTTCCGGTCGGGGTGGTCGGCACCATCTGGTCCTACCGCAGCCTGCGCGAGACCGGTTCCCCCACGCCGGGGCGCATCGACTGGGCCGGCAATCTCACCTTCTGTGCGGGGGCGGGCGCTCTGCTGGTGGCGATCACCTACGGCATCCAGCCCTACGGGGGTCACTCGACCGGCTGGACCAGCCCCTGGGTGCTGGGCGGCCTGGGGCTGGGCGTGGTCCTGCTCGCCGTGTTCTGTGTCGCCGAGACCCGGATCGCCGAGCCGATGTTCGACCTCGGACTGTTCCGCATCCGTGCCTTCGCCGCCGGTAACCTGGCGGCGCTGCTCACCTCGATCGCCCGCGGCGGGCTGCAGTTCATGCTGATCATCTGGCTGCAGGGCATCTGGCTGCCGCTGCACGGGTACGCCTTCGAGCGCACCCCGCTGTGGGCGGGCATCCTCATGCTGCCGCTGACCGCCGGGTTCCTCATCGCCGGTCCGCTCTCCGGGTATCTGTCGGACCGCTTCGGCGCGCGGCTGTTCTCCAGCACCGGGCTGATCCTGGTGGCCGCCGCGTTCGTCGGCCTGCTGCTGCTGCCGGTGGACTTCCGGTATCCGGACTTCGCGGCGCTGCTGCTGCTCAGCGGGATCGGGCAGGGGATGTTCTCCTCCCCGAACACGTCGGCGATCATGGGCAGCGTGCCCCCGGGACGGCGGGGGGTGGCGTCGGGCATGCGCTCGACGTTCCAGAACTCGGGGACGGCGCTGTCGATCGGGCTGTCCTTCTCGCTGATGATCGCCGGCCTGGCCGGGTCGCTGCCGCACTCGCTGAGCAGCGGCCTGCAGGAACAGGGCGTCCCCGCGGGCACGGCCGGGCAGGTGGCGGCGCTGCCGCCGGTGAGCACGCTGTTCGCCACGTTCCTCGGCGACGACCCGATCCGCAACCTGCTCGGCCCGAGCGGGCTGCTGCACACCCTGCCGGCGCACGACGTGCAGACCCTCACCGGGACGCGCTTCTTCCCCGAGCTGGTCGCCGGCCCCTTCCACCACGGGCTCGTCGTCGTCTTCAGCGTGGCCACGGCGATGGCCCTGGTCGCCGCGCTCGCCTCGGTGCTGCGCGGCCGCCACCACCGGATCGACGTCCAGCCGGCCATCGTGGCCGCCATGGGCGGGGCGACCCCTCCGGCCTGACCGGCAGGACACCGCCCCGCCGTGTGCGAACATCCGTTCGTGGACGAGGGAACGATCCTGCACGCGGACCTCGACGCGTTCTACGCCTCGGTCGAGCAGCGGGACGACCCGCGCCTTCGCGGCCGGCCGGTGATCGTCGGCGGCGGGGTCGTTCTCGCCGCCAGCTACGAGGCGAAGGCGTACGGGGTGCGAACCGCGATGGGCCTGATCGAGGCCCGCCGCCTCTGCCGGTCGGCGATCGTCGTCCCGCCGCGGATGTCCGCCTACTCCGAGGCGAGCGAGGCGGTCTTCGAGGTGTTCCGGCGGACCACCCCCGTGGTCGAGGCGCTGTCGATCGACGAGGCCTTCCTCGACGTCCGCGGGATGGGGCGGGTCTCGGGAACGCCCTCGGAGATCGCGGTGCGGTTGCGCGGCGACGTCCTCCAGCGGGTCGGCCTGCCGATCTCGGTCGGCGTGGCCAGGACCAAGTTCCTCGCCAAGGTGGCCAGCGCCGTGGCGAAGCCGGACGGACTGCTGGTCGTGCCGCCCGACGACGAGCTGGCCTTCCTCCATCCGCTCCCGGTCGAGCGGCTCTGGGGCGTCGGCCGGGTGACCGCGGGCAGGCTCCACGACGCCGGGATGACGACCGTCGGCGACGTCGCCCTGCGTGCCGAGGCCACCCTGGTCGCAGTTCTCGGGGCGGCGACGGGCCGCCACCTCCACGCCCTCGCGCACAACCGGGATCCGCGGCCGGTGGAGGTGGGGCGCCGCCGCCGCTCGATCGGCTCGCAGCGTGCCCTCGGGCGGGCGCCGACCTCGTCCGACGCCCTGGATGCCGTGGTGGTGGGCCTGGTCGACCGGGTCACACGACGGATGCGCGCCGCCGGGCGCGTGGGCCGCACCGTCGTGCTCCGCCTGCGCTTCGACGACTTCTCGCGGGCGACGCGGTCGCACACGCTGCCCGCGGCGACCGCGCACACCCAGACGATCCTCGCCACCGTGAGGGCCCTCCTGACCGCGGCGACGCCGATGATCGAGCGCCAGGGCCTCACCCTGGTGGGACTGGCGGTGAGCAACCTCGACGAGGACGGCGCCGTCCAGCTCGCTCTTCAGCTCGACCGTCAGAGTGGCGCCGCCCTCGACACCGCGCTCGACACGGTGCGTGACCGGTTCGGAGCGACCGCGGTCACGCGGGCCTCGCTGCTCGGACGCGACCCGGGCCTGTCGATGCCGCTGCTCCCGGACTGAGGCCGTGCGAGCCGGTCACCGGCCCGGCGTCAGGCCGAGATATCGGAGGATCGCCGCGGTCTCGGCCAGATCGGCCGCTCTCTGGCCGTCCCCGGTGCGGGAGCCGTCCGCGGGCCCCTCCACACGGCACGCCACCGTCGTCTCGTGCCACCGCCGGCACAGCGGGCAGGTCCGAATCGTCGCCATGGTCATGTCCTCGTGCTTCCGTGTCCGTCCCACACCGGTGCATACGCGGTCGGTTACCGGTCGGGTCAGACGACGTGAGCCCCGAGGCCCTGCCGCAGGCGGACTGAGAGCCCTCGGTGGTGGCGGGTCGAGGTCCGGCAGCTCCGGCCTGGTCGTGCACCACCAGCACCGGGACGCGGCTGTGGTGCAGGATCGCATGGCTGACGCTGCCCAGGAGGATCGAGGCGGCGTCGCCCCGGCCCTTCGAGCCGACGACGAGCAGGTCGTGTCCCCCCGACCTCGCCTCCTCGAGGATCGCGTCCGCGGGCCGGCCGTCCACCAGCAGGGTGCGGAGGTCGACACCGGGCGGGACCAGGGCGGTCGCCGCGTCCAGGGTCTCCTGCGCCGCGGTCCGCGTGGTGCCGACGAGGTCCTCGATGGTCCGCTGGCTGAGGCCTCCGGGCGCCATCGTCATCAGCCAGGGGACCTGCGAGCTGTAGACGGTGATGAGCGTGAGCCTCGCCCGCTCGGCCCGGGCGATGTCGACCGCCTCCCGGACCGCCGCGCGCGCATGTCTCGAGCGATCGACTCCCACGAGGATGCTCGTGAACATGATCTGCCTCCCAGGGTCTCTGCTGTACATCTCACATGATGCATCATTGGAGATGCTATTGCAACGATGCATCCCTCGGGATCTACACTGCGCCGATGCGGGTCGGAGAGCTCTACCAGCTGGGACGGCGCCTCCAGGACGTGGCCGAGAGGGCGATGGGCTCGGGGCCCGCGCTCGACCTCACCCCCGCGGAGCGGATCGTGGTCGTCGACCTGCTCGACCATGGCACGTCCACGATCAGCAGGGTGTCGTCGCGGACCGGGTTCGCCCAGAGTCGCGTGTCGACGGTGGTCGCCGCGCTGCGTGAGCGCGGCTGGATCGAGACGTCGGTGTCCGAGGCCGACCGCCGCCACACCCACGTCGCGCTCGCCGAGGACGGGCGGCGCCGGGCCACCGAGGCGAGGACGAAGGTCGCCACCCCGGCGCTGACCGCGGCACTCGCCGGCATGAGCGCCGACCGCAGGGGAGAGGTCCTCGCGGCCCTCGAGGAGGTGCACCGAGCGCTGGCACCGCCCGGCGCCGCGATCACCGCCACGAGACCACGGCGTCGCGGCTGACGCCCGCGGCGAGTACGCTCCGGTCAGCCTCGGGAGGCGACCCGGTCCCGCGATGCGAGGGGCTGCGGTGCGCGGGCCGCCGCCGCCTGGGTCAGCAGGCCGAAGGTGGCGCCGATCACCAGCCACAGCAGGACCTGCACGCCGACCGACCGGAGCCGGAAGTCCCAGAGCAGGTCCGCGGGCACGCGGATCGGGTCGGTGTTGGCGGGCAGCGCCACGTACTCGGCGACCAGCGTGGCGGTGAGGATGAGGGCGGCGGCGATCTGTCGCACCGCGACCCCGGCGCCGCGCTCGCGCAGGTGGAGGGCGAGCCGCCACGCCGACCACACCCCGAGGCAGCCGATGGCGATGGCGAGAACGTAGGCGTAGGTCCGACGGTCGATCGTCGCCGGATCGCCGACACCCGGGGGGTTGGCGGGGAAGCGGAGGAAGGGGAGCACGTACACGCCGGTGCACATCGCCGCGGCGAGCCCGACCGAGCGCTGCCATGGCGTCCGGGGCGCGGTGCGCCGTCCCACCACCAGGTAGGCGACCGCGAAGAACCCCCCCGCAGCCAGTCCGAAGAGGGTGGTGGCGAGGACCAGCCCGAGGTGCTGGGTCTGGCGGGAGAAGACCTCGGGAGGCGGTGCGGGCACCTCCCTCACCGCGGCGGCGACGTCACCGTGGTGGTGGAGGATCGCCGCCTGCAGGGCCTGCTGGTGCTCGGCGGTGACCCGCTGCGACTCGAGGCCGACCGCCCGATCGATCACCGGCTCGACGAGGAGGAACGCGGCGACGCCGACGATGAACCCCGCGATCAGGCCCGCGACCACCCCGCGCAGGAGGTGGGCGCGGACGCTCATCAGTGGCAGGGGAACCCGAGCAGGTGGCGGCCGTCGTGCATGAGCTCGTGCATGTAGTTCGCCGAGCGCGAGGCGGCGCCGAGCAGCGGCTGGAGCAGCGCTCCCTGGTCGTAGCCCACGGCGTACACGGCGAGGACGAGGAGCGCCATCAGCGGCCAGGCCCATCGCGGAATCCCGGGAACAACGGATGCGGCGCTCGTCGGGGGATTCACCATGTCCATGGCAGCCTCCTCGGGGTCTCCGCCCCGTGATCGGAAGAGGTCCGCCGGCGTCAGTATCCTGGCTCCCGGATCGGCGCTCCCCCCGGCCTTCCAGCCCCGTCGGGCCGTGACCATGGGTGGGAGGAGCTCCCCGGCTACAGTGGCGGGACCGCGTCGGATTCCGACCGACTTCCTGCCCACCGGCGGTGTCGGGCGAGAGGGTAGCACGGGCCGTGGGGCCCGGCCAGCCCCCCGCGGAGCGGTGGGACGGGCTCCGCACACGCCGTGCACGACCCCCTCGGGTCGTGCAGCGGCGCTGCGAGGAGTGAGCATCTCAGCGTGCGTTGACCTGTGGGAGAACGGTGGCACGCCGCCTGCCGTTCGGCGTGCCACCGCGGCGCGTTGCAGCCCCCGGCGAGGACGTCCTAGGTCCGTCGCCCTCCGAGGGCGACCCAGTCACCCCGATAGACCCTCATGGTCGGATCGATCTGGAGAACCATCGCGCTGTTCCTCTGATGAATCCGCGGTTCCAGCAGGGGTGAAGTCTGACCCCGGACCGGCACCGGCACATCCCGCAACCGGCTAGTTGTCGGGCCCGCATCCGGGTCAGCGCCCGAAGGTCGCGGTCGCCCCCCGTCCGCCGCCGGAGCCGCGTCGCAGCGCCCGGACCAGGCCGAGCAGGAGGCAGGCGCCGACGAAGGCGACGACGCACTCGCCGACGAAGCTTCCGGCCACGTCGCTGCGGGTGATCGCGTGGAGGATCAGCCCGCCGATGACGGCGCCGACCAGCCCCACGACCATGTCGCCGAGGAGGCCGAGGCCTCGGCCCTCGACGACCCGCCCCGCGAGTGCGCCGGCGATGAGCCCGACGAGAAGCCAGGCGATCACGTGACCCATGGTGATTCCTCCGTGCCACCGGTGTGCGTCTGTGTGCCTCCAGCGTGCTCAGAACCGAGGCGACGGCACATCACGCGAGCTGGTGGTCGGCGGACCCGGGCTATGCCGGGATGTCCTTGCGCGTGAACCGCAGCGCGCCCAGGCCCAGTGCCAGAACGCTGACGGCGAGGACGCCCGCGATCGAGGCCGGCGCCAGGCCGTGCAGCAGCGGGGTGCCGTAGTAGTAGAACGGCGACAGCCGGAGCGTCGCACCGGGCAGGCTCAGCTCCGGGCCGATGTAGCTGATGAAGAACCAGGCCAGCAGCAGGAAGCTGAGCAGCCCGGTGTCGGCCGCGGTGCGCAGCCAGCCCGACGACAGGTAGCCGAGCGCGGCGATCAGCAGCCCCAGCGGGATCATCCCCAGGGTCGCCGCCACCAGGTGGCCAGGGTCCAGCCTCAGGCCGGTGGCCGCGGCGGCCGCGGCCGAGGCGGCCAGGGTGATCACGCCGATGATCACGGTGGCGGTGGCGAGCGCGGCGAAGCGGCCCAGGATCACCGAGAGCCGCGACTGAGGGGTGGCGAGCACCAGCTCGAGGCGGCCGTTCTGCTCGTCCGCGGACCAGCGGTTGACCTGGGTGACCGCGAACGCCATCAGGAGCAGCGGCAGGAGGCCGAACAGGGTGCTGAGAAGGCCGGCGTCGAGGCTGGCGCCGCCGCCGCCCAGGTCCCGGATCAGCGTCTGCATCGCCGACCCGGCGAGGAGGCTGGTCATCCTCGTCTCCAGCTGCTGGGCGGCGATCACCATCCACCCGGCGAAGCCGGCGATGCCCAGGGTCCACCACACCGCCGGCATCGCGATCAGGCCGAGGCTGCGCGCGTAGACCGAGCGCAGCGACCAGTCGTGGACCGGCAGCGCCCGGCTCCGGTCGCGATGGCGTTCCGGCAGCCGCAGCCAGCGCGGCAGCGGCACCGTCCCGCCCACGTCGCGGCGTGCGAAGAGCCACACCGCCGCGACCCCCGAGGCCATGGCGAGGCCGAGCAGGATGAGGATGGCGCCGGCGTCGGCGCCGTGGGCGGGGACCAGGGGCTTGCTGAGGTTGTAGAGGAAGACGGGGGAGACCCGCGAGATCCACTCGGTGCCGGCGATCACCCGGTGGACCATGTCGAGGACGATGGCGACCAGCAGCAGCGCCGAGGTCACGCCCGCCGCGGTGCTCCGCTGCCGCGTGAACTGCGAGATCAGCAGGGCGAGGCCGCCGAACACCGCGCAGACCATGGCGAGGTTCAGCCCGAAGAGCAGCGCGCCGCCGAGCCCGAAGTCGGCGCCGAACCTGCTGCCGCCGGCGAACGCCAGCAACCCGATCAGCAGCCCCATGCAGAGCAGCGCCGTCCACATCGCCACCAGCTTCTCGAGCGCCACCAGCGTCCGCCGCTGCGGAAGCGAGAGCAGCACCTCCAGCGAGCCGCTCTCCTCCTCACCCCGCAGCATCCGGCTGGCGGCGAGGATGGGCCAGATCGCGATCAGCAGGATGAAGACGCCGATCTTGAAGGTCGCGTAGCCGCCGATGGTGTCGACCGCGACCACGTCGGCGTTCCAGGCGAAGGTGCGGGCCAGGCCGACCAGCTGCTCCCGCGCCTGCGGAGTGGTGAGCAGCGTCCCCACGGTCGCCATCGGCGACACCACCACCAGCCCCATCCCGATGCCCCAGCCCAGGATGGCGACGCGGTACTCGTGGAGGCTCTTGAGATAGACGTTCCTACGCCACATCCCGGGCCTCTCCGCCACCCGGGCCGTCGCCCTCGTAGTAGCGCAGGAAGATGTCCTCCAAACTGGGCTCGTGACTGCTGAGCGAGACCACCGGATAGGTGGCCGCCGCCTTGATCACCGCGTCCGGCGCGCCCTGCATCGCGATCCGCAGCGCATGGACGCCGGCCACCTCCTCGACCCCGGCCACGCCGTCCAGGGTTGCGAACACCGCGGCGGGAACGGCGGCGCCGAACGTGATCGTGATCTCGTAGCGCTTGATGTCCTTGATCTCGGCCATGCCACCGACCAGCACCAGGCGGCCGTCGCGGATGATGCCCACCCGGCTGCAGAGGTGCTCGACCTCACCGAGGACGTGGGAGGAGAGGAAGACGGTGCTGCCCGCCTCTCGCGCCTCGTGCACCATCCCGGCGAACTCCTGCTGGATCAGCGGGTCGAGCCCGTTGGTCGGCTCGTCGAGGATGAGCAGGCGCGGGCGGTGCATGAATGCCTGCACCAGCACCACCTTGCGCCTGTTCCCGGTGGAGTACTGGCGGAACTTCCGGCCGGCGTCGAGGTCGAGCCGCTCGATCAGCCGCCGGAGATGCGCCTGGTCGACACCGCCGCGGAGGTGGGCGAAGTACTCGAGGATCTGCCCACCGGTGAGATCGGGGTCGAGCGCGGGCTCGCCGGGTGCGTAGCCGGTCAGGCGCTTGACCTCGAGCGACTGCTCCCAGCAGTCGAGGCCGGCGACCCGCGCGGTGCCTGCGTCGGCGCGCAGCAGCGCCATGAGCAGCCGGATGGTGGTCGTCTTGCCGGCGCCGTTGGGGCCCAGGAAGCCGAAGACCTCACCCTCCTCCACCCGGAGTGAGACGCCGGCGATGCCGCGTTTCCCCCGGTAGCTCTTGGTGAGCTCCTCGGTCTCGATGATCGCTGCCATCGGTGTCTCTCCTCAGCCGAACCAGAACCGCAGGGTCGCCTCGTCGGTGAGGGTGACCGACCCCGTGGGGACGCCCAGGATCCGCTCGAACGCCTCGGTGAAGGCCGCATGGGTCCGCCGCACGACCTCGAAGGTGACGGTGCCCGCCCGGCGGCCGAGGAGGTGCTCGAGGGCCAGCTCCTGGTAGCCCTGGAGGAGGCACACCAGGATCGTGGCCGTCTCGTCGGGGGATGAGGTGGTGATCACGCCCTCGTCGACGCCCTGGGTGATGACCGCGGACAGGAGCGGCTGCAGGTGGGTCCCGGACATGCGGCGGACCTTCTCACGGACGATCGCGTTGCCGTCCGAGTTCCACACCTCGACGATCGCCAGGGTCAGCTCCCTCTGCTCGGCCTTCCACCGGGCGATGGCCCCGAACACCCTCTCCAGCTTCCGCAGCGCGGGCAGGTCGGGGTCGGCCAGGAGCGGGGCCACGGCCACCATCGCGCCGTCGGCGAAACGGTCGACCACGGCCTCGAGGAGCGCCTGCTTGGAGTCGAAGTAGTGGTAGAGGGCCCCCCGTGAGGTGTCGAGCGCGTCGAGCACGTCCTGGATGCTCATCCGCTCGTAGCCCTTGGTCTGGATGAGCCGCTGGGCGACGTCGAGGTACGCCTCCCGGCGGACCCGGTGTGCCGCCTCGTTGACCGTCCTCGGCATGCCGCCAATAATAAACCGATCGTCGGTCTATGTATATTTCCCGGTCTCCGCACGTGCCGGGCCCAGGCCACGCCGTCCGTGAGGATGCCTGGTTATTCGACATGCCATCCTGTATCTGCGATACTCGTCATCGTGGCGATGTATGGGATGGGCCAGGCGGCTGAGCTGCTCGGGGTCAGTCCCGACACCGTGCGACGCTGGGCCGACGCAGGCCGGCTGGCGACGCTCCGCACCCGGGGTGGTCACCGCCGTGTCAGGGGAGAGTCGCTCGCCGAGTTCGCCGCGTCGCAGGCGGCCGGTCATCAGCCCACCGCGATCGTCTCGGAGTCCGCGCGCAACCGCTTCACCGGTCTGGTGACCCGGGTGGTCCGGGATACCGTCATGGCCCAGGTCGAGATCCAGGCCGGCCCCTTCCGGGTGGTGTCCCTGCTGAGCCGGGAGGCCGCGGACGAGCTGGACCTCGCTCCCGGCGTTCTCGCCGTCGCCTCGGTGAAGGCGACCAACGTCGTCGTGGAGCTTCCCGCCCAGAGGGAATCGGAGCGGACCGGCACGCAGAGCTAGGGAGATTCCATGGTCAGGGCTGTCCGTGTTCTCGGCCTCGTCGCCCCGGCGCCGAGGTCTGGGTGTCGGTGAAGGCGACGGAGGTCGCGGTCTTCCCCTCCTGAGTATCGTGTCGGGGCCGGCGGGAATCGCGCCGGGGTCCACACCCGGCAGGAGGTCGCGACGATGACGGAGACCGGAACCCGTGGCGGCGTCGCCAGCGCCCTCCACCGCGACGCGCTCTTCGTCGACGGCGCCTGGGTGCCGTCCAGCGGGACGGGACGCCTCGAGGTGCTCGGAGCCGCCACCGAGGAGGTGATCGGCAGCGTGCCGGAGGGCACCGTCGCCGACGCCGAGCGGGCCGTGGCCGCCGCCGCCCGCGCCTTCCCGGCATGGTCGGCGACCGCGCCGGCGGAGCGCGCCGAGCTGCTGCGCCGACTCCAGGCGGGGCTGGCGGCGCGTGCCGACGAGCTCGCCCGGCTCATCGCCACCGAGGTGGGAATGCCGCTGCGGATGTCGACGATGATCCAGGCCGGGCTGCCCGCGATGGTCGCCGGCCTGTACGCCCAGCTGGTCGAGGACTTCGCCTTCGAGGAGCGCGTCGGCAACTCCCTGGTGGTGCGCGAGCCGGTGGGCGTGGTGGCCGCCATCACGCCGTGGAACTACCCTCTCCACCAGACCGTCGCCAAGCTCGCCCCGGCGCTCGCCGCCGGCTGCACGATGGTCCACAAGCCCAGCGAGGTGGCGCCGCTGAGCGCCTTCGTGCTCGCCGAGGTGCTCGACGAGATCGGCCTCCCGCCCGGCGTGTACAACCTCGTGACCGGCACCGGGCCGGTGGTCGGCGAGGCGCTCGCCACCCACCCCCAGGTCGACATGGTGTCGTTCACCGGGTCGACCCGGGCGGGCCGGCGCGTCGCCGAGCTGGCCTCGCAGTCGGTGAAGCGGGTCGCCCTCGAGCTCGGCGGCAAGTCGGCGAACGTCCTCCTCGACGACGCCGACCTGGCGCGCGCGGTGGGCAGCGGCGTCGGCAACGCGTTCCTCAACAGCGGGCAGACCTGCACCGCGCTGACCCGCCTGGTGGTGCCCCGCGACCGCCAGGACGAGGTCGTGGCCCTGGCGGTGAAGGCGGCCGAGCGGCTGCCCCTCGGCGACCCGCTCAGCGAGGACTCCCGGCTCGGGCCGCTGGCCTCCGCCGCGCAGCGCGAGCGGGTTCGCGGGTACATCGAGCGCGGTCTCGCCGAGGGGGCGCGCATCGTGACCGGCGGCGCCGAGGCGCCCGAGGGGCTGCCGCGCGGCTACTACGTGCGTCCCACGATCTTCGCCGACGTCACCCCGGAGATGACGATCGCCCAGGAGGAGATCTTCGGACCGGTGCTGGCGATCATGCCCTACGACGACGAGGAGGACGCGCTGCGCATCGCCAACGGCACCGTCTACGGCCTCGCCGGCGCGGTGTGGTCGGCCGACGAGGAGCGCGCCCGCGCCTTCGCCCGGCGGATGCGCACCGGCCAGGTCGAGGTCAACGGCGGCAGCTTCAACCCGCTCGCCCCCTTCGGTGGCTACAAACAGTCGGGACTCGGACGCGAGCTGGGGCGGTGGGGCCTCGAGGAGTTCCTGGAGACCAAGTCCATGCAGCTGCGCGCCCTGTAGGCCGCGCATGCCGCCGGTGAGCCCGGGGAGGCTGCGCGACCGCCGCAGCGAGTGCGACGCTCTCGACGGCCTGCTCGGCGCCGTCCGCGAGGGGCGGAGCGGCGTGCTGGTGCTCCGGGGCGAGGCGGGGATCGGCAAGACGGCGCTCCTGGACCATGCCGTCGACACCGCGTCCGGCTGCCGCGTCGCCCGAGTCACCGGCGTGGAGTCCGAGATGGAGCTGTCGTTCGCCGGGATGCACCAGCTCTGCGGTCAGATGCTCGACCGGCTCGATGACCTGCCCGGACCCCAGCGCGCCGCCCTGGACTCGGCCTTCGGGCTGACCGCGGGCGCGGCACCGGACCTCTTCTTCGTCGGCCTCGCCGTGCTCAGCCTCCTCGCCGGCATCGCCGAGGAGCAGCCGCTGCTCTGCGTCGTGGAGGACGCCCAGTGGCTCGACCAGGCGTCGGCCCAGGTGCTGGCCATCGCCGCACGCCGGCTCCACGCGGAGTCGGTGGTCATGCTCGTCGCCATCCGCGAGCCCTGTGCGGCGCCCGCGTTCGAGGGTCTCCCGGCGCTGCTCGTCGACGGGCTCCCGGTGCGCGACGCCCGCGAGCTGCTCGACTCGGTCACCCCGGGCGGGCTCGACCCGCGGGTGCGCGACCGGATCGTCGCCGAGACCCAGGGGAACCCGCTCGCGCTGCTCGAGCTGCCCCGCGGCCTCGAGCCGGCGCAACTGGCCGCCGGGGTCGGCCTCCCGGGCACGCCGCGCGTCCCCGACCGGATCGAGGAGAGCTTCGCGCGACGGGTCGAGCAGCTGCCCGCCGCGACCCGGCTGCTGCTGCTCGCGGCGGCGGCCGAGCCCACCGGCGAGGCGGCGCTGCTGTGGCGGGCGGCGGCCGGTCTCGGCATCGGCGTCGAGGCGGCGGCTCCGGCCCGGGCGGAGGGCCTGCTGGAGCTCGGCGCGCGCGTCGCCTTCCGCCATCCGCTGGTGCGCTCCGCGGTGTACCGGGCGGCGTCGCCGGAGGCGCGCCGCCGCGTCCACGGGGCCCTCGCCGGCGCCATCGACCCCGATCTCGATCCCGAGCGCCGGGCATGGCACCTCGCCCACGCCGCGCCCGGCCAGGACGACGCGCTCGCGGACGAGCTGGTGCGGCTGGCGGGCCGCGCCCAGGGTCGAGGCAGCGTGGTGGCGGCGGCGACCCTGTTCGCGCGCGCGGTCGTCCTCACCGCCGACCCCGCCCGCCACGGCGAGCGGGTGCTCACCGCCGCCGAGGCCCACCTGTTCGCGGGATCTGCGGTCGCGGCGTCGGGGCTGCTCGACACCGCGGACCCCGGCCGCCTCGACGAGCTCGGACGCGCCCGGCTCGAGCGTCTGCGCGCCCGGATCGCGTTCGTCACCGGGCGTGGCCGCGATGCGCCGCCCCTGCTCCTCAGCGCGGCGCGCCGGCTCGAGGCGCTCGACGTCCGGCTGGCACGGGAGACCTACCTCGAAGCGCTGGAGGCGGCGACCTTCGCCGGCTCGCTGGCGAGCGGGCGCGGGGTGCTGGAGGTGGCGGAGGCGGCGCGTGCCGCCCCGCCGGCGCCGGGCCCGCCGCGGGCGAGCGACCTGCTGCTCGACGGTCTCGCCGCCCTCCTCACCGAGGGGTACGCCGCCGGCGTGCCCACGCTGCGGCGGGCGCTCGGCATGCACCGCGACAGCGACGACCTCCGCTGGCTCGGGCTCTCGGTGCGCATCGCCACCGACCTGTACGACGACGACGCCGTGCTGACCCTCGCCACCCGCGAGGTGCAGCTCGCTCGCGCGAGCGGCGCGCTGACCGTGCTTCCGCTGGCTCTCACGTACCTGGCCGGGTGGACCGTGGCCAGCGGCGACTTCGCCGGGGCGAGGTCGCTGATCGAGGAGGCGAGCTCGATCACGGCCGCGACCGGGAGCCCGCCGATCACCTCCGCCGAGCTCTACCTCGCCGCCTGGCGCGGCCACGAGGCGGAGCACGCCCGGCTCGCCGCAGAGATCCGCCGGGACGCCGAGGCTCGGGGCGAGGGCTGGGCGATCGCCACCATCGAGTACGCGACCGCGATCCTCCACAACAGCCTGGGAATGCATCGCACCGCGCTCGCCGCCGCACAGCGCGCCTGTGCGACCGGCGAGACCATCGCGAGCGGCTGGGCGCTCCCCGAGCTGGTCGAGGCGGCGGTGCGAGGTGGTCAGCGCGAGCTGGCGCTCCCGTACCTCGAGCGGCTGTCGGAGCTCGCTCGATGCAGCGCGACCGAGCTGGCACTGGGATTCCGCGCCTGCTGCCTGGCATTGATGGCGGAGGGACGCGACGCCGAGGACCTCTTCGGCGAGGCGGTGGACCGGCTGGGCCGCACCCGGGCGACGCCCCACCTCGCCCGCGTCCATCTGCTCCACGGCGAGTGGCTGCGCGGCGAGCGCCGGCGGCTCGACGCCCGCCGGCAGCTGTGGATCGCGCACGGGATGTTCGTGTCGATGGGCGCGGAGGCCTTCGCGACCAGGGCCGCGCGCGAGCTGCTCGCCACCGGTGAGCGCGTGCCCGAGGCGAGGGTCGAGACCCGCAGCCGCCTCACCGCGCAGGAGGCGCAGATCGCGCGGCTCGCCCACCACGGCCTCTCCAACCCGGAGATCGGCGCCCGCCTCTTCCTCAGCCCGCGCACGGTGGAGTACCACCTCCGGAAGGTCTTCACCAAGCTCGGCATCGGCTCACGCATCGAGCTCGGGCGGGTCCTCCCGGGCGTCGACGTGGATCCCGGATGAACCCCTCAGGACACCGACCGAGCGGGCGCGCTCGACCCTCCCCTCCCGGCGAACTGATCGAACGGCATCTGCCAGTCGCCCTCGCCGTCCTCCCCGGTCGCCGGCTTTGTGGATCCCCGCACCATCACGATGTCTCCGGGACGGCTGAGGTTGAAGAATGCCTCGGCATGCTCGGGGCTGAGATTGACGCACCCGTGGGAGACGTTGGTGACGCCCTGGGCCGCGAGCGACCACGGTGCTCCGTGCACGTAGTACCCGTCGGTCGAGATCGCGGTGTTCCAGTACACGTGCTCGTAGTACCCGTCCCAGGCCTCGCGGGGGATGCCGATGGACGTCGAGTCCATCAGCACATCCTGGTTCTTGTACCGGACGTACAGCGTCCCGTTGATCGTCTGCAGGTCGGAGCGACCGGCGCTGAGCGGCCACGTGCCGACGAGCCGGTCGCCGTCGTACACCCGCATCCGGTGGGTCACGGTGTCGACGATCGACACGTGCTTCGCTCCGATCGTGAAGGTCCTCCACCAGCTCTCGTGTCCCGGCGCACCGCCGCCGGCGGGAACGCCGTCGAGGTCCGCGGTCACGGCCACCCGCGTCCCGGGCGACCAGTACGACGCGGGACGCCAGTGCACCTCGTCGGCGGCGAACCAGTGCCATGCGCCGGCGACGGCGGGCACGGAGGTCACGCGAATGTGATCGACGAGCTCGCGCCGGTGCTCGGGCGCCACGTCCGCACCGAATCGGATGATGATCGGCATTCCCACGCCGACCGTGTCCCCGTCCTGGGGACGCATCGTCGTCCCCGGCGCGCTCACCTGGGGGGCGGCGACGGCACCGGTGGCCGGCAGGCTTCGACCCTGTCCACCGCCCGCGGCCTGGTCGCCACAGCCGGCGACGGCGACGGAGAGGGTGCCGAGGAGCAGCACCGGGAGGCGATCGGGGAATGGGAAGGGCGTCATCAGGAGGTCCCCGGGATGCAATCGTTCGGCCCGGAGTGTACATGCCGGCACCCGACGCCCTGGTATGTCAGTCCGCGGGGACCTCATCGACCGTGACCTCCGCCGCGTCTGGCTCAGCAAGCTCCGTCGGTCGGGGGTGGACGGCTAGCGCCCCGAACCGACCGGGATCCGCGCCTCGACCACCGTGCCCTGTCCCGGCGCGCTCATGACCGTGAGCTGACCGCCCGCGAGCTCGGCGCGCTCCCTCATCGAGCGCAGCCCGAAGCGGCGAGCTCCGGCCTGCAATCCCGTGGCGCGCTCTCCCGCCACCTCGAACCCCCCGCCATCGTCGACGACCCGGAGGCAGAGGGCACCACCGTCCTCCCGCAGCGAGACCTCCACCGTGCTCGCCCCGCCGTGCTTGCGCACGTTGGTCAGCGCCTCCTGGGCGATGCGGTAGAGGCCGAGCGCGACCTCGAGGGGCGGCTCGGACCTGAGGCGGACGCTCATCCGCAGCTCGAGGCCGGCCCGGAGCGCCTGATCACGCGCGGCGGCACGGAGCGCCGCCGCCAGTCCCTCCTCGAGGTGGTCGGAACGGAGCTCGAAGACGATCGAGCGGAGGCGCTCCGACGCATCCCTGGCGAGTTCGCGCTGGTCCTCGACCACCCGACGCTGCCGGGGGTCCAGGATCTCCTCGCACAGGAGGTCGAGGCGGAGCGCCATCGCACCCAGGGTCTGCAGCGTGTCGTCGTGGATGTCGCGCGCGATCCGCCTGCGCTCCTCCTCCATGGCCGCGGCCATGCGCCGGCAGTCGCTGTGATCGGAGGCCGCACCGCGTGGATGCCCGGCGTCCACCGGATGCGGTGAACGTGGCACGCTCGTCGCAGGCCGTTCCATCGTCTCCCGCCGTTGTGAACCGATCGTTGCAGAATATACTCTACGACCGGTTCCGACCGCTCAGAGAGATGCACGCATGACGCGACCACGGGGGTACGACCTCGACGCTGTGGTGGAGGCGGCCAGGGGCGCCTTCTGGGAGCGTGGCTACCAGGACACGGGCATCGCCGACCTGGAGCGGCTCGCCCGCGTCAACCGGTCCAGCCTCTACAACGCCTTCGGGAGCAAGGAGGGCCTCTTTCGCGACTCCCTCAATGCCTACATCCGGGAGTTCATCAACCCCCTCCTCACTCCCATGGAGGCTCCGGGGGCCGGAATGCGGGATGTCGAGGGGTTCTTCACCCGGCTCGCCGCCCTGTTCCGTGACGCCACCTCGCCCGCCCGGCACGGCTGCCTGTGGGTGAACACGATCGCCGAGTTCGCAGGCCGCCCCGCGCCGGTGGACGCCCGAGCCGCCGAGCTTCGGGATCGCCTCCGGGCGGCGTTCTGCAACGCACTCGGGGGCACCGGGTCGCGCCGCACCCGAGGCTCCGCGGTGGTCCGGCGGAGGGCTCAGATCCTCGGGCTGGCGACCTGGGGGGTGTGGATCGGCGCCCGCGACGATCCCGCGGATGCGGCGCTGCTCTGCGACGCCCTGGTCGCCGAGGTCCGGTCCTGGAGGTGCTCCCCGTCATAGTTGTGGCCGGTCATGGCCACATGTGGCGGCCCTGGCGCCGGGTAGCCGAAAGTCATGACGGAGCATGGTCAGGTCTGGTGATGGCAGGCCCGCAGCCTCCACCTAGACTCGCCGCGATGGCACTCCTCGACCACCACGCCACCCCCGAAGACCAGGCGACCACGTTCGCGGGCCGGACCCGCTACCGCGTCCAGGATGCCGGCCCGGCATGGTGGCCCTGGCGCTGGCGGGTCTGCGCCGTCCGCCCGACGGGTGCTCACGCTGTCCCCGTCGCCCTGCCCGTGGGCCGCCGCATGCGGCGCGAGGAGGCCGAGCACGAGGCGGCCTGGCAGAACGCGTGCGAGACCAAGCGCCTCAACAAGGCCCTCCTGCTGGGGGTGCGCGCGTGACCGCGTCGAACCGATCGCATCCATGGATTCAGCCCGGTTCCCTCGCGCTGTGGCGCAGGCCGTCGACGAGCAGGTCGAGGAGCCGACCGGCCTGCGCGCGCTGCGCCGGCTCGCCGGCGGCAAGGGACAGGCCGCTCAGGCCCAGGAGCACGTCGTTGGGCTCGACATCCGACCTCAGGGTGCCGGCGGCGACACCGGCGTCGAGGAGCGGGGTGATGGCCGCGATCAGCCGGTCGCGGCTCTCGGCGTACGGGTTCCCACCCGAGGCGATGACGGCGCGGAGCGCCCCGGCCATGCCGCGCTTGGTGGTCATGTAGTCGATGAAGCGATCCATCCAGGCGCGGATCGCCTGGTCCGGCGGCAGTGACCGCAGGAGCTCGGGCACCGCGTCGCACAGACGGGCGAGCTCCTGGCGATAGGCCGCCTCGACCAGCGTCTCGCGCGTCGGGAAGTGGCGGTAGAGCGTGCCGATGCCGACGCCGGCCGCCCTCGCGACGGCGTCGAGGGTCACGTCCGCCCCGTCGCTCGCGAAGGCGCGCACCGCGGCATCGAGCAGCCGGGCACGGTTGCGCAGGGCGTCGGAGCGCACCGCTCGGCCGCCGGTCTCCGACACGGGGTCCTCCTCTCGAGCCTGCATCGTTGGTGGGGCGCGGGTTGCGAAACGGAGGTGGCTCCGGTTAGACTGTGGCGTAACGGAGGCTCCTCCGATTCAGAGCATACCGGGTTCCGGCCCGGTCCGCACCGCCGGACCCACGGGAGAGAGCATGAATGTGACCGCGCCTGTCAGCACGCCCATCGTCGCCGGCACGACCCCCGCCGGGACGAAGGTCTGGCTCGTCACCGGCAGCTCCCGCGGCCTCGGCCGTGCCCTGGCGGAGGCGGTCCTCGCCGCCGGTCACCGGCTCGTGGCCACCGCCCGGGATCCCGGCCGGCTCGCCGACCTCGTCGAGCGGTACCCGGACCGGGCCGTCGCCGCCGCCCTGGACGTGACCGACCGGGCCCAGGCCGAGGCCGCGATCCGGGCCGCGGTCGACAGCTTCGGCCGTCTCGACGTCCTCGTGAACAACGCGGGGTACGCGAACGTGAACGCGATCGAGGACTTCACCGAGGAGGACTTCCGCGCCCAGATCGAGACCAACCTCTGGGGTGTCATCACCGTGACCCGCGCCGCCCTGCCCGTTCTGCGCCGGCAGCGCAGCGGTCACATCATCCAGATCTCGTCCGTCGGCGGCCGCGACACCGCCCCCGGGGTCGGCCCGTACCAGACCGCCAAGTGGGCGGTCGAGGGCTTCTCCGGCGTTCTCCAGAAGGAGGTCGCGCCGCTGGGCATCCAGGTGACCCTCATCGAGCCCGGCGGGTTCCGCACCGACTGGGCCGGGTCGTCGATGACCGTGCACGACATCCGTGAGGACTATCGCCCCACCGTCGGCAGGCTCGCCGAGCTGCGGGGGTCCGGAACGACGGCGATGGGTGACCCCGTCAAGGCCGCCGGGGCGATCCTGGCGATCAGCGAGGTGCAGGCGCCCCCGCTGCGGCTCCTCCTCGGGAGCGACGCCTACGCGATGGCCCGCGCCGCCGACGAGGCCAGGATCGCGTCCGACGAGGAGTGGAAGGAGCTGACGCTCTCCACCGACGCCGACGACGCCGAGCTGCGGCTCGACGAGCTGCGCCGGCTGACCGGGAGCCCGGTCCCCGGACCGGTGCACCCAGGAGGAACGACATGACCCCGGTGGCGACCACGACTCTCGAGCTGAGCTTCTTCGACAACCTGTCCGCGGGCCGGCTCGACCTCGCCCTGGCATCGATGGCCGACACCGCCGGCTGGTGGGTTGCCGGCGGTCCGGAGCAGTTTGCGCTCGCGGGCTCGTGGACCAGGGCCGAGTTTCTCGAGATGCTCGCGGTGATGGGAGCGGCGATGCCCGATGGCGTCCGGGTGTCCATCGACTGCCGCCTCCTGCGTGGGGTCTCCGAGGTTGCGGTGACCGCCACCTGGGATCTCGACTCCCTCGACGCTGCGGTGAGCCGGTAGCGTGGCGCGAACATCGACGATCACCGTCGGCGGCGACCTGCAGGTCGGACGCGTCGGCTACGGCGCGATGCGGCTCACGGGCCCGAAGCGCTGGGGCGAATACCCCGACCGCGACGGCGGAATCGCGCTGCTGCGCCAGGCCGTCGAAGCGGGTGTGACCCTGATCGACACCGCCGATGTCTACGGACCCCACACCAATGAGCTGCTGATCCGTGATGCGCTGCATCCCTACCCCGAGCACCTGGTCATCGCGACCAAGGGAGGCTTCGTCCGCGGTGGCGCGGAGTACTCGTCGCTCGAGGCGATCGGCAACGCCAACTACCTGCGACAGTGTGCCCACCTGAGCGCTCGGCGCCTCGGTGTCGAGCAGATCGACCTGTACTACCTGCACAGCGGATGGGCGACGGATGCGTCGTTCGAAGACCAGGTCGGCACCCTTGCGGAGCTGCGCCAGCAGGGCCTGATCCGCCATGTCGGTCTCTCCAACGTGACTCCCGACCAACTGCGTGCCGCACGTCGGATCGTCGACATCGCCGCCGTCACCGCCCTCTACAACGTGATCGCTCGCCAGCATGCCGCGCTTCTCGACGCGGCCCTCGAGGCGGGCGCTGTCTTCTCCCCGTGGCAGCCGGTGTCACTCACCGCGCCGGGCTCAGCCACCGACACCGGCGGTCCCGGGGCGGTCCGTCGCGTCCTCGAGCCCATCGCCGCCCGGCACGAGGCGACCCTGTCGCAGATCGCGCTCGCCTGGCTGCTGGCACGCTCGCCGGCGATCATGCCGATTCCCGGCACCACGAGCATCGCACACCTGCGCGAGAACCTCGCCGCGCAGGAGATCGAGCTCAGTGGTGAGGAGATTCAGTCGATCGACAGCGTGCAGCTCGACCACGGACAGCTCGCGACCGTCCACGAGGGGCGGAGCGGCGTGCTGATGCTCCGCGAGGGCCCGAATTTGACAATTCCGTAATCACGGCGCATGATCCACCGGCCAGCGGACCCCGGTGCCGCGGTCACGGCTGGAGGACGGCGTCGGTGCGAACAGACCGTCCACCCGAGGGGGCCATGAAGGTGGCCGCCGGTCATGGGCTCGAGCAACCGCTCGCGGTCGGGGAGCGTCGCGCCCCGGCGGTCCGCGGAACGACCGGTCAGGCCGCTGTCGTCGCCAATCAGCTGACCAAGCGCTTCGGTGACCGGACCGCCTTCTCCGAGGTGTCCTTCGAGGTCGCCTACGGCGAGGTCTTCGGCTTCCTCGGCCCGAACGGTGCCGGGAAGACGACGACGGTCCGCACCCTGGGCACGTTGATCGCGCCGACCTCCGGCTCGGCGACGGTGGCGGGAATCCCGCTCAGCTCCGAGAACGGGGTGGAGATCCGTGAGCGGATCGCGATCATGCCCGAGGCCCCCGGGCTCTACCTGCGCCTGACCGTGACCGAGAACCTGGAGTTCTTCGCCGGTCTCCACGGTCTGCACCGGCCCGCGAGGCGCATCGAGGACGCCCTCGAGGCCGTCCACCTCGCCGACCGGGCGGCCGATCTGTGCGGTGGCCTGTCCAAGGGGCTCCGCCAGCGGGTCGCACTGGCGCGAGCACTGCTCAGCAACCCGGCGATCCTGTTCCTCGACGAGCCGACCTCCGGTCTCGACCCGGTGGCGGCACACGAGGTGCACGAACTGATCAACGGCCTTCGGCAGAGGGGGGTGACGATCTTCCTCACCACCCACCGGCTCGACGAGGCCGAACGGCTCTGCGACCGGGTCGCCATCATGAGCACGACACTGCGAACCATCGGCCGCCCTGCGGACCTGCGCGACCAGCTCTTCACCAGGGCGCTCGCCGTCACGACCCTCGCGCCTCTGAGCGACCCCGGCCAGGTCTTCACCCGGATCCCGGGTGTCGACGGCTGGCGCTCCGAGGGCGCCGGTGCGTATGTGCTCACCGTGTCCGATCCGATGGTCGCCGCGCCCGCGCTGACCCGTGCCCTGGTCGCCGCCGGCGCGGACGTGCTGTCGATCACCGAGTCACGCCACTCCCTGGAGGACGTCTACCTCAAGCTGATCGACGAGGATGCCGGGGCAACCCGTCCATGAGAATGAGCACCGGCCGCATCGCCGCGGTGGTCCGCAAGGAGCTGCGCGAGTACCGCCGCAGCCCCTCCGTCATCGGGACCATGGCGGTGCTCCCGCTGGCCTTCCTCGTCGAGCCGATCGTCCTCATCCTCAAGCTCGGCTCCTCGATTCCTGCCGGCACTGTGCAGAAATCGGTGGGGGCGACGTTTCTCCTGCTGCTGGTCGCCCCCGCCCTCCTCCCCGCCGTCATCGCCGCGTCCTCCGTGGTCGGGGAGCGCGAGCAGGGGACCCTGGAGCCGTTGCTGACCACCCCACTGCGCCGGGAGGAACTGCTGCTCGGCAAGGCGGTGGCCGCGATCGTTCCCTCGGTGGGCATCGCCTACGTCGTCTTCGCCGCCATCGAGGTGACCGCCCGGCTCGTCGCCCGCAACCCGGCGGTCGCTCCCGCCCTGTGGCAGGGCCCGCACGTGCTCGCCGAGATCCTCTTCGCGCCTCTCCTCGCGGCCTGGTCGATCTGGGTCGGCATCGGCATCTCGGCGCGGTCGAGCGACGTGCGGGCCGCCCAGCAGCTCGGAACCCTGGCCAGCCTCCCTCCGCTCGGGGTGGTTGCCCTGATGTCCTTCAACGTCTTCACGCCGAGCCTCACCCTCGCGGTGATCTTTGCCCTGGTCCTCCTCGCCGCCGACGTCCTCCTCTGGCGCATCGTCTCGGCGATGTTCGACCGCGAGCGGCTGATCACCGGTGCCAGGGCCAGGCGGTCCACCGGGGCGACGAGCTCATGACGCCGGCCTCGCCCACCGCCCCGACGTGACGATCCGCATCCACGAGTCGGACAATCACTTCTTCTTCATCGGCACCGGTCCGTCGACGGCAGCTGGCTCGATCAGCCTGCCGTTTCTTGACAGGTGGGGGTCGGTGCATGCCGAAAGATTGAAACAGCAGGGCCGTCGCTTGCCGCTCTTCATTTTCGAGATACTCACGTCGACCCGTCGTCTGCGCGTGTCAGGGTTCTGCGTTGCATTGACCCAGCGAACCCATTCCCAGCGCGCCATCGGCGTGATCTCTCTCCAGAGGTCCTGGATCTTCTGAGGGGCCGCCGCCAGAGCTGTCTCGAGATCCTGCGGCACGTTCGGCTCCGGCCAGTCCTTGAGGGGCTCGATCTCGAGGATCGCGGTGTCACCCGCGCTGACAGCGGCGGCTTGCTGTTGCCTCTCATCAACCCGCATCCAGTGGCCAGAACAGCCGTCCGGTTCCAGCACCGTCTGGAACCCGTGGCCATTGATCGTTCCCTGTACCGCCACCTGCCCGCGCGACGGCAGTTGCGCGCTCGCTCCCTCAGGCAGCCGCACAACGGTCCATTCGTCGATCGTGTGCAGTGTGGCATCGAACCGAATTGCTGGCACTCCCTCATGCTAGCTCAAGGTCGTCACATGGCATCGACCAGCGACGGTGTCGGGAACCGAGGGGAAGGTCACCTTGCCGGAACCGGACGGAACGTCAGGCGGAGCGGCGTCCCAGCCCGTGTTCCTGCGCGTAGGCGCTCAGCTCACGGGGTGCGCGCTCGATGTGCTCGGTCAGCACCGCGATGGCCGGTTCCGGGTCCCGGCCGACCGCGAGGTCACGGAGCCGGCGATGTTCCCCGGCGATGTCCCGGGCATGGTCGTCGGTGAGCGCCCAGTACCAGCGTCGATACAGCTCGGCGCTGTCCCGCAGTGAGGTGACGATACCCTCGAGTCGCGGACTGCCGCACCCCGCGAGCAGGGTCTGGTGGAAGTCACGGTGCGCCGCCGACCAGCCGTCGTTGAACTCCCCCGTCGCGTCCGCGACGGGGGTGCGCTCCAGGGTGTGGTGGGCGGCGACCACGGCCGCCTCCCACCCCACATCCCCGTTCTGGAACGCCTGCCGAAGCGCGAGGGACTCGACCTCGACCCGTACCCGGGTGAGGTCGGCCAGGTCGGCCGTGGACACCTCCCGCACGCTGAAGCCGCGCTGGGGGGTCGCCACCACCAGGCCCTGCTCGGCCAGCCGTGTGAGCGCCTCCCGGATGACCGACAGGCTGGCGCCGAACCGCTCGGCGAGCGGGAGCGACTTGAGCCGGTCGCCCGGCCCGAACGGCCCGTGGAGGTCGAGCAGCTCGCGACGCAGCTCGTCGTAGACCTGCTCCGTGCGCGTGCTCGCCCGTCGCTCGGCTGCGCCTCGCCCTGGGGTCACGCCGGTCACTGTACCGACAATTCGTACCTTTTGCCGATATTCAACAGAAGTTGCCGCATCACGTCGCACAGGGCGGCAGCGGCGCCGGCGGTGTACCGCTCGGCGCGCCAGGCGACGTGGCGGTCGGGGCGAACCAGCACCGCCCCAGAGCTGGCCACCTCTCGCAGGTCGGCCCAGTCGCCGTAGCAGTCGCGCAGGCCGTCGCGGGTGCCGATGTGGTGGACGTCGACCGCGACGCCGCTGACGTCGGTGGCGCGCCGAGCGGCGGCGGTCCAGCCCTCCCCTCCGATCCCCGTGATGAGGCTGAAGTGGGTGGCGGCGACCAGGTCCAGGGTGGAGATCCGCCGGCCATGCCCGTCCAGCCAGGCGTGGGGGAGGTGGGCGCCGGGCCAGGTGGTGGGCTGGTAGTAGAGCTGCGGATCACGGACGGCGGCGGGTTCGGGGGTGCCGTCCAGCACGATGGCCCACGAGCGGTAGCGGTAGCCGAGCTCGACCCCATGGGCGTTGAACTGGTAGTTCATCAGCGCCAGCGCCTCGCGCAGAGCGGCTCGGCGCCGGTCGCCGGCCGGCCCCGGTTGATAGAGCCCGTCGAGCGCCGCCCAGCCGTCGGCCTCGGACTGGTCGGGCACGAAGCCGAGCGCCTCCTTGACCGCCGCCATCTCGCCGGCGCTCTGCATGGCGCGGTCCACCACCTGGCGTCCGACCGGCTGGCGTTCACTGCTGTAGCTGTCGAGCAACGCGGGACCGGCCTGACCCCGCAGCACCATTGCGAGCTTCCAGGCGAGGTTGAAGGCGTCGGCGATGGACGTGTTCAACCCGAGTCCGTTGGTGGGTGGGTGCCTGTGGACCGCATCGCCGATGGCGAGCACGCGCCCGTCGTGGTAGCGGCCCGCCACCTGATGGTTGATCGTCCAGGTGGAGAAGCCCTTGATGACCGGCGTGATCGTGGGGTCGCCGACGATCTGGCGGATCCGCTCGACGGCGAACGCGTCGCTGTGCGGGATGGTCTCGGTGGCGGGGTCGTAGGAGCAGACCATCACGAACTCGTCCCACGGTCGATGGCAGATGAGCGTGCCGGCGCCGGTCAGGAACGGCGTGCCGGGTGCGGCGTGCCAGTAGAGGACCCCGGGCCGGTGGGCCAGGTACCGTGACAGGTCGGCCTCGAACCACACGTTGACGGCGGTGGCCAGCCCGGATTCGCCCTCGAGCGGGAGTGCCGCCTGTTCCACGACGCGGCTCCGCCCCCCGTCGGCTCCGATCAGGTAGTCGCAGCGGACGTCACAGGTGGCGTCCGACGCACGGTCGCGCACCGTCGCCGTGACGCCGTCCGCGTCCTGGGCGAAGGAGAGGAATTCGTGTCCGAACCGGATGTCGGCCTCGGGCCGCTCGCGGGCCGCCTCGAGCAGCACCGGCTCCAGCACCGTCTGCGGGCAGTTGACCATCGGGCACGGGCTCGCCCTGCGGTAGTCGGCCGCCCGGTCCGGGCTGCTGCCCCATGCGTGCAGCCTGGCGACCTCCTGGCCCGCGAGGCTCGTGTGCCACACGTTGTTGGCCATCAGCTCGTTCGGGGTGGCGACGGCGCGCAGCCGTTCCTCGAGCCCCATGTGCCGGAAGATCTCCACCGTGCGCTGGTTGACGATGTGGGCTCGAGGGGTGTGCGCGGTGTCCGGGTGCTTCTCGACCAGGAGGTGGCGCACTCCCTGGCCGGACAGCAGGTTGGAGGCGGCCAGCCCGGCGGGGCCCGCTCCGACGATCAGCACGGGGACCTCGATGTCGGCCATCACCACTCCTTCATCCGCCGGCACCGGGAGGAGCTGGATCCCCCGAGGAGGCTTGCCGCGACATTATTTCGATATTATATTCCAGTATCGATGAACAGACCAGCCCCCGGCCCCGCCTCTGGAGCTACGCGATGAGCCTGCATCGGTTGACCTCGATCACCGTCGGTGTCCCCAACGTGGAGGGGACGGCGGCGTACTACGCGGACTTCGGTCTCCGGCGAACCGGGACGTCCCCGGGAGGAGCGGTGCGGTTCGCGACCCGCGACGGCGGCGAGCAGCTGGAGATCGTCCCCGCACCCCGTCGCGGGCTGGTGCGCATCGGCGTCGGCGCCCATGACCGGGACGACATCGCCCGGCTGCGGGCCGGCCTCGACCGGCTGGACGTCATCGGTGAGGGCACCGACGACGCGCTGTGGGCGGTGGACCCGGGCTCCGGCCTGGAGGTCACCGTCGCCGTCGCCCCGGAGATCACCGAGCAGCCGGCGGCGCCGGAGCCGACCAACGGGCCGGGCCGGGCCGACCGCCCCAACGGACGCGCGCAGGCGGTCGAGCGGGAGGGCCCGGTGCAGCCCCGCAAGCTCGGACACGTGGTCATCGGTTCGGCCGACCGCCCCACCACCCAGCGGTTCTTCGTCGAGGGACTGGGGTTCAAGATCAGTGACGAGGTCCCCGGGCTGGCCAGCTTCATGCGCTGCTCGACCGACCATCACAACCTGCTGGTGCAGCAGGCACCGCTGAACTTCCTGCACCACACCGCCTGGGAGGTCGACGACGTCGACGAGGTCGGCCGGGGTGCCACGAAGATGCTCGAGGGCCATCCCGAGCGCCACGTCTGGGGACTGGGCCGCCACCACATCGGCTCGAACTTCTTCTGGTACCTGCGTGATCCGGCCGGAAACTTCAGCGAGTACTACAGCGACCTGGACTGCATCGTGTCCGACGCGCTGTGGAAGCCGTCGGTCGTCGAGGGCGCGCGCGGGCTGTACAACTGGGGGCCGCCGCCCCCGCCCTCCTTCATCCAGCCCGAGGATCTCGCCGAGCTGATGACCGCCTCGCACGGTCGCGGGTGACGCCATGCGTGTCGCCAGGGTATCTGGACGGTTGTCCCTCCTCGTGGAGGGCGGAGCGGTGGACGTCGAGACGGCCAGCCGTGGCCGGTTCCCCAGCGATCCCGACGATGTGATGGCGCGATGGGACGAGCTGAGCGACTGGGCCGCGAGGTACGGAGGCGGGGACGTGGCGCCCTACACGCCGGCCGACGTGGGCGCCCCGCTGTTGCGCCCGGCCCAGGTCTTCGGCATCGGCCTGAACTACCGGGACCACGCCGCCGAGTCCGGCGTCGACGTGCCGCTCGCACCGGCGGTGTTCACCAAGTTCCGGACGTGTCTGACCGGGCCATACGACGCCGTGCTGCTCCCCAGCGGCAGGGTGGACTGGGAGGTCGAGCTGGTCGTGGTCGTCGGCCGGCGGGCGGAGAACGTCGCCAGGGAGCACGCCTGGTCCCACGTGGCGGGTGTGACCGTCGGACAGGACCTGTCGGAGCGGACGGTGCAGCTGGCCGGCCCCGTGCCCCAGTTCTCGCTGGGCAAGTCCTTCCCCGGGTTCGGCCCGATCGGGCCGGCGATCGTGACCCCGGACGAGCTCGCCGATCCCGACGATCTGGAGCTCGCCTGTCGCCTCGATGGCGAGGTGCTCCAGACGGGTCGCACCCGTGACATGGTGTTCTCGGTGCCCGAGCTGGTGGCCCGGCTCTCCGCCGTCTGCCCGCTGCTGCCGGGCGACCTGATCTTCACCGGCACGCCGCCCGGGGTCGGCATGGCCCGCACCCCGCCCCGGTTCCTGAGCGGCGGCACGACGCTGGTCAGCACCATCGAGGGCGTCGGCGAGCTGCGCAACCCTTTGGTGGCTGCATGAGGACCACGCGCCGCGCAGTGAGCTGTCTCATCCCGCCCCGGGAGTCCTTCGCCGCCGCGGCGGGCCACGCCGAGCTCGCCGAGGAGCTGGGCTACGACTCGGTCAACTGCACCCACATCGCGGCGCGCGACTCCTTCACCGTGCTGGCCGCACTCGCGATGCGCACCGAACGGATCTCCCTCGGCACCGCGGTGGCCCCGATCTACCATCGTTCGCCGGCCTCCATGGCCCAGACGGCGGCAACCCTCGACGACATGTCCGCCGGCCGGTTCCGCCTCGGGCTTGGCGTCGGGCACCGGGTCACCATGGGTGGCTGGCACGGCCAGGAGATCGGACCACCCGTCGCCGAGATGCGCGAGTACCTGGCCATCGTCCGTGCCATCCTCGCCGGCGACCCGCCGCCGGAGGGCCGGCGCTGGCGCTCCACCTTTGCCTTCAACGGGCTCACCCCCCGCGCCGACCTTCCCATCTATCTGGCCGGGCTGTCCCCGGCGATGCTTCGACTCGCCGGTGAGCTGGCCGACGGTGTGATCCTGTGGGCCTGTCCGCACGAGTACGTGCGCACCGTGGTCGTCCCCGAGGTCAGCCGGGGCCGGCGCGAGGCGGGCAGGGATCTCGACGGCTTCACGATCATGGCCGCGGTGCCGGCGGCGGTCGGCGGCGACCGCGGCCGCGTGCTCGACGGGGTCCGCAGCGAGCTGCACCGCTACTTCAGCCTGCCCTTCTACCGCGCCATGTTCGACGCCGCGGGGTTCGGTGCGAACCTCGCCGCCTATGACGCCGCCGCGCCCGATGTGCAGGCGCAGAAGCAGGCGATCAGCGAGGAGTTCGTCGAAGCGCTCTGCGCGCTCGGCGACGAGCGCGACGTCCGAGCCGGCATCGAGCGCTACCGGGCGGCCGGCGCCACCGATCCGCTCGTGTCCGCCGTCTCCGGCAGCGACTTCACCGCCACGCTGCGCGCCGCCGCGAACTGATTCCTCACGTTGCAGGCTGCCGATCCCGTGCAGACACGGTGGCGACGGCGCGCGCGCAATCTCATCGACACAAGGCTCGGCGATGCTGTCGCTGAGCGCGCCGACCCCGTTCCGCCGGGGTGGACCCAGGGCGGCAACCTTCAGGGGCCGCCTTCCCCGCGGGTGCGACGCTTGTGCCGCGCGACTCGGACACGGTTCCCGCACAGGTGAGGCGCGCACCAGCGGCGCCGTGGATTCGTCGCCACGAACAGCAGGGTGCAGCCTGGCCCGTCGCACCGGCGCAGCTTCTCGCGAGCGGGGCCTCCGAGCAGCTCGATTCCCGATCGAGCGATCGCCGACAGGACTGCGGCCCCGGGGCCGCCGCCTCCGCGGCGCTCGGGGCGTGCGCGGGTCCGCGGTCCGCCCGCGGCGGTCCACTCGAGGTCGAGGTAGCGTGCGCCCGCGCGGCTGGCGGCGCTCACCGTCCTGAGCGGCACTCGGAAGGGCGCCCTTCCGTCCAGGGCTGCGTCGAAGAGCGCACGCAACGCCTCCCGCAGCGCAACCAGGGACGTCACGGCGGGCGCCCGGCGGGCATCCGCGGGGAGCCGGTCCGCCTCAATCCGGAGCCACTCCACGACCCGCTCGGGTGTTGCGATGAGGTCGCCACCCACGCCCGGCGGGACCAGCGTGTTGACGAGATCGATCGCAATCGGCTCTCCGAGGAGGAGAAACGTCGGGTGGCGTTTCTGGCGAGCGGCCGAACCAGCCCCGCCTGCAGCGCCGCGGGCAGCACCGCGCTCGGCGGCGGCCGCCAGTGCGTCGACGCCGCCGTAGGTCGCGACCAGCTCGAGGAGACGCGGCACGTCGGCGCCGTCCACTCCGAGCGGGGAGGCGGTCATGCATGTGGATGGTAATGCGCGAGAGCGTTACTATGGGGCTCCCGATGTCCACGGTGCCGGCGGTGACACCCGCCACCCCATTCGATCAGCAGGAGGTTGGGCCCATGGTGAACGTCGCCCTGTTCGTGCGCCTCGAGGCGAAGCCCGGCAAGGAGGCCGAGGTGGAGAGCTTCCTCCGGGGAGGCCTGTCTCTGGTCGAGGCTGAGCCGGCCACCACCACCTGGTACGGGATCCGTCTCGGGCCCTCCACCTTTGGCATCTTCGACACGTTTCCGGACGACGCCGGTCGCCAGGCGCACCTCTCCGGTGCGGTCGCCAAGGCGCTGATGGAGAACGCCCCGGGACTGCTCGCCGAGGAGCCATCCATCCAGATGGTCGACGTGCTCGCGGCCAAGCTGCCGGGATCCTGAGCCCGCCCGTCGGCCCGGCCTCAGGAGCAGGAGGGTGGTAGCCTGACGCGTCCGGATCAGCGGGGGACTCGGCGTGTTGCTCGGTCGGCGCAGCGAGCGCGAGGTCCTCGGCCGGCTGGTTCTGGCCGCGCGTGGCGGCGAGGGCGGGGCGATCGTGGTGCATGGAGAGCCCGGCATCGGGAAGACGGCCCTCATCGAGGCCGCAGTCTCATCCGCGCAGGGGTTCCAGGTCGTCCGCACCGTCGGCAACGAGGCGGAGATGGAGCTGCCGTTCGCGGCACTGCACCAGCTCTGCCGGCCGGGGCTCGACAACCTGGAACGGCTCGCGGGGCCGCAGCGCGACGCCCTGCGTGTCGCCTTCGGGCTCAGCGCCGGGGATCCGCCCGACCGCCTGCTGGTGGGCCTGGCGGTGCTCAGTCTCCTCGCCGAGCTGGCCGCCCGGCAGCCCGTCCTCTGTGTCGTCGACGACGCCCAGTGGCTCGACACATCGTCCGCGCAGGCTGTTGCGTTCGTGGCGCGTCGGGTGGCGAGCGACGCGGCAGCGTTCGTGTTCGGGACGCGCCGGCTCACCGACGAGCTCACCGGCCTGCCAGAGCTGGTGGTCGCGGGACTGGGCGAGCGTGACGCGCGGGCGTTGCTGGATTCGGTGCTGCCCGACCGCGTCGATGAACGTGTCCTCGAGCGGATCCTCGCCGAGACGCACGGCAATCCGCTCGCGCTGCTCGAGCTGCCACGGGGCCTGACCCCGTCGCAGCTCGCGGGGGGGTTCGGCCTCCCGGGATCACTGCCGCTGGCGGGTCGGATCGAGGAGAGCTTCCGGCGGCGACTTGCCGGGCTCCCGTCGCCGTCCCGGCGCCTGTTGCTGCTCGCAGCCGCCGAACCGACCGGTGACCCGGTGCTGATCTGGCGCGCGGCCGAGCTGTTGGGCATCCCCGAGTCGGCGGCCGACGCGGTCGAGGCCGAGGGCCTGATGGACCTCCGCGCCGCCGTGGTCTTCCGCCACCCGCTGGTCCGCTCCGCCGTGTATGGCGCGGCCTCCCCGGGGGCTCGGCGGGAGGCGCACCACGCGCTCGCGGAGGCCACCGATCCCGCGGTCGACCCCGACCGGCGTGCGTGGCACCGCGCGCAGGCGACGTCGCGCCCCGAGGAGGACGTGGCCGTGGAGCTGGAACTCTCGGCGGGTCGAGCCCAGGCGCGGGGCGGGTTCGCGGCGGCGGCTGCGTTCATGGAACGGTCGGCCACGTTGACGGCCGATCCCGCCCGGAGGGCGCGCCGGGCGCTCGTGGCTGCCGAGGCAAAGCGTCAGGCCGGTGCCCTCGATGCCGCCCTGGGGCTGGCGGCCACGGCGGAGCGAGGACCGCTGGACGACTTCCAGCGTGCCCAGCTGGACGTGCTCCGAGCCCAGATCTCGTTCGCGACGCAGCGGGGGAGCGACGCCCCGCCTCTGCTGCTGAAGGCTGCCAACCGGCTGGAAGGCCTCGACGTGCGGCGGTCGCGCGAGACCTACCTCGATGCACTGACAGCGGCGATGTTCGCAGGCCGGCTGGCGAAGGGCCCCGACGCACGCGCCGTCGCCAGGGCGGCGCGCGCAGCGCCGCGGCCTGCCGACCCTCCCCGCGCGTCGGACCTGCTGCTCGACGGCCTCGCGCTCCTCATCACCGATGGATACGCAGCAGGGACACCGGTCATGCGGCAGGCGCTGGACGCGTTTCGCGGCGGCTCCGCCGCCGTGGACGAGCGGTTGCGCTGGTCGTGGTTGGCCGGGCGAGCCGCCGGATTCATCTGGGACCATGACAACTGGGACGTGCTCACCGCCGACCAGATCCAGGTCGCGCGCGATGCAGGCGCGCTCTCGGTCCTGCCGCTGGCCCTGAGCACCCGCGCCGGCGCGCACATCTTCGCGGGCGAGCTCTCGGCGGCCGCGTCGCTGGTCGAACAGAGCAGGGCCGTCGCCGATGCCGTCGACAACCGCACCGTCCCCTACGCAGCGGTGGTCGTCGCCGCCTTCCGCGGGCGCGAGGACGACGCCCGTCCGCTCATCGACGCCGGCGTCGAGGATTTCGTCGCCAGAGGAGAGGGCATGGCGCTCAGCATGGCGCGCTGGGCCACCGCCGCGCTGTGCAACGGGCTCGCCCTCTACGACGAGGCATTCGGTGCTGCTCGGCAGGCGCTCGAGGACCCCGATGAGGTCTGGTACTCGCCGTGGGCCACGGTCGAGCTCATCGAGGCGGCGAGCCGCACCGGACATACCGTGGCCGCGGCGACCGCACTGAAACGCCTGGGCCAGGGCACGGACGCGAGCGGGACGGACTGGGGCCGTGCGGTCGAGGCGCGATGCCGGGCCCTCGTCGGCGAGGGTGAGGTGGCCGAAACCCTGTACCGCGAGGCGATCGAGCGGCTCGCGCCCACGGCGATGCGGCTCGACCTGGCACGCACCCATCTCGTCTATGGGGAGTGGCTGCGGCGCGAGCGCCGGCACGTCGATGCGCGCGAGCAGCTGCGCGCCGCCGACGAGCTCTTCACCGGGTTCGGGATGGAGGGGTTCGCCGAGCGTGCGCGCGTCGAACTGCGCGCCACCGGAGGGAGCGCTCGCAAGCGGACCCCGGAGACCAGCGACGACCTCACGCCACAGGAGGCACAGATCTCACGGCTCGTCGCTCAGGGGGCGACCAACCAGGAGATCGCCGCCCAGCTGTTCATCAGCCCGAGCACCGTCGAATATCACCTCTACAAGGTGTTCCGCAAGCTCGGCGTCAAGTCCCGAACCCAACTTGCAACTCGCGTCCACGCATCGAGGGCCTTCACGGGAAGTCCATAGTCGACACCTGCCGACCCGCAGGACTATGGGTTTCCCGGATGCCAGCCCGGCCTCAGCCCTCCGACTATGTCCACAGGGACAAAGCGCGAGAGGACATGGCAGTGGACAACGAGCAGATCATCCGGAAGGCCTACAAGTACGCGGAGGACTACGACGTCCCTGGCTGGGTCGCCTCCTTCGCGGAGGGTGGGACGTTCACAGACGAATCCACGGGCATCGTCTACCGTGGCCCGGACGAGTTGGGGATCCTGGTCGAGGTCTACAAGACGGCCTTCTCGGACATGCATCGGGAGCTGTACCGCTTCTATACGACCGGTGACATCGTGGTCGTGCAGCTCGCCCTGCAGGGGACCCACGACGGTCCGCTGAAGCTGCCCCAGGGAACCATCTCGCCCACCGGCAGGCGGATGGACGCGCCCTGCGCCGACGTCTTCGAGGTGGTGGACGGCAGGATCAAGCGTTTCGACTGCTACCCGTCTGGGACGGTCATCCTCACGCAACTCGGCGTGCTCGGCGATCTCGCCGCCGCCCTGGTGCGCTGAGAAGGAGGGATATCCGTGGGCGACACCCCGGCGTACTTCGACAACTATGAGAACTTCGCGATCACGCGATCTTCGAGCGGTGTTCTCACGGTGCGATTCCACACCCAGGGCGGGGAGCACACATTCAACGGGACCACCCACCACGACTTTCCACGGCTCATCGAGGACATCGGCTACGACCGGGACAACAAGGTGCTCGTGCTGACCGGCACCGGAAGCACCTTCATCGACAGCATCGACGGCCCCAGCCTCGGCGACATCACCAAGCCGTGGAACGCAGACGTCATGTACGTCGAGGGCCGGCGCGGTCTCCAGCGGTTGGTCGACCTCGAGATCCCGATCGTCGCCGCCGTGAACGGCCCCGTCTCGGTCCACAGCGAGTACGCCCTCCTGGCCGACGTGGTCGTCGCCAGCGACACCGCCGTCTTCTCCGACGTCCCCCATCTCGCCTTCGGCATCGCCCCCGGAGACGGGCTCTTCGTCGTCTGGGAGGAGGTCCTCGGGCTGAACCGGGCCCGCCACCTCGAGATCACCAGCGGCTCGTTCACGGCCCAGGAGGCGCTCACCTGGGGGGCCGTCGCCGAGGTCGTACCTCAGTCGGAGGTGCTCTCCCGTGCCCACGCGCTGGCGGAACAGATGACCGCCCGACCGCAGCTGACCAACCGATACATGGCGGTGGTCTTCCGCCAGCGGATCAGCCGCCGTCTGGCCGAGGGCACGGCGCTCGGGATGGCGCTCGAGTGCCTGACCGCCGCGAACCTGGCCTACGCGGGCCAGGGCTGACCGCGTACGGACGCCGTCGATGAAGCTCAGGGTGAATGGCGCGGACATCGAGGTCGACGACCGCCACGCGAAGACCCCGCTCCTCTGGGTGCTCAGGGACGTGCTGGGGATGCACGGAACCAAGTTCGGCTGCGGAGCCGGCTTCTGTGCGGCGTGCACGGTGCTGATCGACGGGCGGAACACGAAGTCGTGTCAGACCGCGACCGAGCGGGCCGTCGGAAGGGCCGTCACGACGGTCGAGGGGGCGTCGGGCCGCGTCGTCGACGCGATCCGAAGCGCGTGGCATCGCGGCAACGTCGTGCAGTGCGGTTACTGCCAGCCTGGCCAGACCCTCGCGGCGGTGGCGCTTCTCAGCTCCGAGGCTTCGCCGGACGACGCGACGATCGACGAGTGGATGAGCGGAAACCTCTGCCGGTGCGGGACCTATCCGCGAATCCGGGCCGCCATCCACGAGGCGGCGGGCATGCTCGCCGCGGGGACCGACCCCGGCCCTCTCACCGCGCCAGCGGAGCCGGAGGTCCGGCGACTGACCGCCGAGGAGATGGCCGACCCCGTCCATCCGTACATCCGGATCCGCGACGACGGGATCGTGGTCGCGTTCTCCAGCCAGATCGAGATGGGACAGGGCGCCCACACCGGGCTGGCGACGATCGTGGCGGAGGAGCTCGACGCGGACTTCGACTCGGTGCGCGTGGTCAACGCGGCCAACGGGGCGGGCCCCAAGGGCGACGTGTATGCGACCCCGTCAGGGGGCGGCGTCTTTCAACTCACCGGGGCGTCCACCACCACCATGGGAAACTGGGGCCGGTACCGGCTGGCGGCGGCCCAGGCCCGGGCCCGTCTCGTCGAGGCGGCGGCGGACGCCTGGGACGTGCCCCCCTCCGAGGTGGAGGTCGAGCGCGGCGTCCTGCGTCACCCCACCGGGAAGGAGGCGACCTTCGCCGGGCTGGCCGCGCCGGCCGAGCAGCTCCCCGTTCCCGACGGCGTGCAGCCGAAGGACCGGCCGCAGTACCGGCTGATCGGACGCGAGGGGCGGCTGCGCGTCGACACCGCCGCCAAGATCCTCGGTGACACCCGCTTCACCATCGACGTGACCCTCCCCGGGATCCTGACCGCGGTCGTGCTGCACCCGCCGCGCTTCGGGGCAGCGATCGCATCGGTCGATAACAGGACGGCGCTGGCCGAGCCCGGAGTCGTCGCGGTGGTTGCGATCGAGGAGGGAGTAGCCGTTGTCGGCGAGACCTACGCCGATGCGTGGCGTGGCGTCCACGCGCTGGTCGTCGACTGGGATGACACCAACGCCGAGCGGCGCAGCTCGGAGGAGCTGCTGGCCGAGCACGTCCGGTTGGTGGAGTCCGGCGAGAAGGCGGTGGTGTCCCGCGACGACGGCGACGTCGACCAAGCCCTGGCCGGCGCCGCCACCGTCGTGGATGCGCTGTACCAGCTGCCCTATCTCGCCCACGCGCCCATGGAACCGAACAACGCGGTGTGCCGGATGCGGGAGGACGGCGTCCTCGAGGTCTGGGCGGGCACCGAAGGGCCCATGTACACGCAGATGTCTGCCGCGCAGGCGGCGGGCATCGAGCAGGCCTGGGTCGAGGTCCACGTCACGTACGCAGGAGGCTCGTTCGGGCTCCACAGCACAGCCGAGCACGATCCGACCGCGGAGGCCGTGCAGGTCGCGCGCGCCCTGGGCTGGAAGCACCCGATCAAGCTGCAGTCGTCCCGGGAGGAGGAGTTCAAGGCCGGCTGGTATCGCCCGATGGTGGTCCATCGCGTGCGGGCCGGCGCGGACTCGACAGGCCACCTGACAGCCTTCCACCAGCAGATCGCCGCTGCTCCGGTGTCGGTGAACATGCCGGGCGTCCGCGACGTGATGTTCACCAACGGCGTGGACTTCTTCACGATCACCGGCGCCTCCGAGCCGCCATACGCGTATCCGAACTTCAGACTCGAGTCGACCAACGTCGAGACGGGCGTCCGGACGATGGTGTGGCGGTCGGTGGGGAACTCGCACACCGAGTTCGCCCGCGAGTCGGCGATCGACGAGCTCGCGATCGCCACCGGTCGCGACCCCGTCGACCTGCGCCGAGAGCTGCTCGCGGGCAGCCCGCGAACTCTGCGGGCGCTCGAGCTCGCGGCCGAGCTCTCCGGTTGGGGTTCCCCGATGCCGGAGGGCAGGGCGCGCGGCATCGTCTCCTCCGGCTTCCTCGGCCACAGCGCCCACGTCGTGGAGATCTCGCTCGACGACCGGCAGCGCATCCACATCGATCGGGTCGTCGCCGTCATCGACTGCGGGATCGTCGTCAACCCCGATCTGGTTCGCGCCCAGGTGGAGGGCGGCCTCGTCTTCGGGTTGAGCGCGGCCATGTGGGGCGAGGTCGTGCTCGGCCCGGGAGGCGAGATCGTCACCCAGAGCTTCGACCGCTATCCGGTCATGCGCATGCGCTCGGTGCCGCGGATCGAGGTCCACCTCATCGAATCGGCGGAGCCGCCGACCGGGGTCGGGGAGATCAGCGTCCCCTCGTCGGCGCCGGCGCTGGCCAACGCGGTCGCCGCGCTCACCGGGACCCGGGTCCGCCGGCTGCCCCTCTCGAACACAGTCAAGTTCCACTGAAGGGAGGAACCCATCATCGCCGACGTCAACCGCCGAGACGCGATCAGGATGGGAGCCGCTGGCGTGGCCCTCGCGGGATTGGGGGTGCGCGGGGCCGGGCAGGCGTACGCGGCGACCACCAGCGGCGTCCACGTCCACGGAACCCTGCGCGTGCTCACCGACACCGCCGGCGGACCCTTCGCCACCACGACGGCGGAGCCGGGTCCCGAGATCCCCGTCGACATCCCGTTCATCATCAGCATCGACGCCTGGGGGCCGGACTCCGATCTCAGCGGTCAGGGATGGGGCGAGCTGGCCGATCTCTCCGACAGGACGCAGCCGGCGCGCGTCGACCCCATCCAGCGCATCTACAG
>DASXNK010000100.1 GCA_036495095.1 Candidatus Dormiibacterota bacterium
CGTCGGTCGAACAGGCGGCCGCGCTGCCGCTGTTCTTGACGCCGGTGACGTTGAAGATCACCACTGCCGCGAGCACGGCGAGGACGGCGATCACGACGAGCAGCTCGATGAGGGTGAAGCCGCGCTGGCCGCTGCGGCGGCTGCGCATCACCTGGTTGATTCTCTTGTCCATGATGTGATTCCCCTTGTCGTCATTGAATGTGGATCTGGTTGAAGAATGCCGAGAGGGGGCCGCACTCACGCATCCGGCCCCAGGTCGAGTGTTCAGCTGCCGGTGACGGTGTTGCCCGCGCCGAGGACGAAGCCGTTGGCGCACGAGGTCGGGATCGTGTGCAGGTATCTGGGGACCAGGACCGTGTTCCACCCGGTGCCGGCCAGGTCGGCTGCGGTGATCGCGGAGCCGTCGTTGATGGCGGCGTCGACGGCCGTCTGCACCGACTTCACGTCGGTCGCGCAGGCCGAGGCGCCGCCGCTGTTCTTCACGCCGGTGACATTGAAGATGACCACCGCCGCCAGGACCGCAAGCACGGCGATGACGACGAGCAGCTCGATGAGGGTGAAGCCGCGCTGTCCGGCGCGGCGCGCCCGCGTGGCCTGGTTGAGTCTCTTGTTCATGCTGCGAAGTTCTCCGGTGGTGAGGTGTTCGATGGGGTCGGGCTGAGCTCAGGGCACAGGGAGGGCGTCACGCGGTCATGTGTTCACCATGGAACCGGAGGCCGTGGCGGTCCCTCCGTCGGGGTTGGTCACGGTGAGATCGCTGGTGCCCTTGGAGTTCGTGACCGCCTGCACCGGGACGGTGATCCGCGTCGGGCCGGCCACCACGATGGGTCCGGTGATCGTGAAATGACCGCCACTGAAGGTCACGGTCGCTCCGGGCTGGAAGCCCGTTCCCGTGATGGTCAGACTGCCGCTGTTCCCGTGCTGCAACGTGAACTGCGACCCGGCGCTCGGGGCAGCCACCGCAGGCGTGGAGGTGGCGGCCACGGTGATGCTCAGCGAGGCGCTCCCGGTGACGCCGTTCTGGTCGGTGACAGTGACCGTGAAGGTCTGGGACGTCGCTCCGGCGCCGACGCTGCCCGAGATCACTCCCGTGCTCGCGGCCAGGCTGAGGCTGCTCGGGAGCGCACCGCTGGTGAGGCTCCAGCTGACGGGGGCGGTCCCCCCGCCCGCTGTGAGGGTGGCCGTGTAGCCGGACTGCCCCCGGGTGGCTCCGGGCAGGCTGGTGGTCGTCACCGACGGCGCCACGTTGACCGTGATGGAGAGGGACCTGCTGCCCGACACGCCGTTCTGATCTGCGGCCGCCACGGTGAACGTCTGGGTGGTGGCGCCGCTGCTCAGGTTGCCGGTGATGGCGCCCGTGCTCTGAGCCAGGCTGAGGCCGGAGGGCAGCGAGCCGCTCGTGATGCTCCAGGTGACACCGCCCGTCCCCCCGGTCGAGGCGAGAACCTGCAGGTATCCGAACTGCCCCCTGGTGGCGGCCGCGAGCACGGACGTGCCCACCGACGGTGCGGCATTCACGGTGATGGTCAGGGACCTCGTGGCCGACGCGGCCCTGCTGTCGGTGGCCGCCACCGTGAAGGTCGTCGTGGTGGCACCGGCGGCCACGGATCCGGAGATCACCCCGGTGCCGGCGTTCAGGGTCAGGCCGGCCGGCAGCGTGCCGCTCGGGATGCTCCAGGTGATCGCGCCGGTCCCGCCGGAGGCGGTGAGGGTCTGGGCGTAGCCGCTCTGGCCCGCGGTGGCGCTGGGCAGGCTGCTGGTGGTCACCGCCAGGGATGGGCCGGCAGCGCCTGCGCTCCCGTAGTTGAAGGCGGTGATGCCCGACCCGCCCCCGCAGGCCAGGGCGAACAGGGCGTGCCCGGTCGACACCGTCGCTCCGGTCGTGCCGGTGACGTCGTCCTCGGAGAGCCAGCAGTCGCTCACGCTCGAGGTCGTCCCCACCAGGCTGAGACCCGTCCCCACCCTGCCGCTCACCTGGATGTCGAGCGAGGCGGCGATCAGGCGGCCGCTGATCGAGACCGCTCCGTTTCCGCCCATGGAGAGGGAGGCGGAGGCCGCATAGACCGTGCCGGAGAGGGAGGCGCCGTTCCCCTGGGCGGAGATGTTCGACGCATTGTTGCGGTCGGCATAGATCACGAATCCGGCGTAGGGCCCCGACGGCTGCGGGGAGACGCTGAAGGAGCCGTTGCCCGCCATCGACATCCCGGCGCCGACCTGGCCCGGGGTGCACGGCGTCGGGTAGCCCGAGCAGGCCAGGTAGATGAGGACGCCGCCCCCGGGCTCGGAGACGACCCCGCCATTCCCGGCCGTGCTGATGCCGCCGGTCACGACATAGACCCCGCTCTTCAGCGTGAGGACGGTGCTGGTGGCCGAGAGCGAGCCGTACACTCCGGGGGTCAGCGTGCTACCGCTCGGGGTCTGCACGGTGCAGCCCGTCGCCCATGTGGAGCAGGGTGGCGGTGGCAGGGTCTTCTGGAGAGGGTCGCTCACGCCGGCGACCACGGTGGGGTTGGGCGTGCAGCTGCCGCCGCAGCCCGAGGTGTCGGCCATCCCGATGAAGGGCGTGGACGGTGGTGTTCCTGGGATCGGCGTCGACTGGAGAGTCGCCTGGGTCAGGCTCACACCTGTGTTGACCGCCACGATCCCCTGGACGATCACGTCACCCTTGTGTGAGGTCAGGTCGGTCACGGTCGCACCCAGCAGGCAGAGCGTGCAGCTCGCGGCGAGCCCCGCCGGTGTCGACGTCGACGAGCCGGCCTGGCAGGTCTTCGTCGTGTAGCCGACAACATCGCCGCCCTGCATTGTCAGCGAGCCGGTGCTGCCGACCGTGCACGACGAGTCGCCCCGGTTCGCGTCGGCGAGACCGTACAGGGCGCCGCCCTCGGCGAGCGAGTCCGACTGTGCGGTCACCTCGGAGTGCTGCTTCTGCGACTGCGTCCGGCTGGCGTAGTTGAGAACCGCCAGGGTGACGCCGGCGAACAGGGCGATGAAGGCGAGGGCGAGCGGCAGGACCTGACCTCGTTCGTGGCCTCGGCGAGCCGGCGATCGCTTCGACATCAGCACTGCGCTCCCGCGGGCACCAGCGCGGCGGTTGCCGGGCTGTTCGGGTCTGCTGCCAGCGGCCGCAGCGAGAGGGTCACGCTCGGGTTGTTCACCGTCAGGTTGCCGACCACCACCGCCTTGACGACGAGGTTCGTCCACCCGGTCGGCGGGGTCCTGGTCACGGTGATTCCGACCGGGTTCGTGGTCTGGCGGACCGTCTGCACACTGGAGGCCGTGCCCGACACGACCCGCCACTCGGTGCGACTGATGACGACCGGGCTGCTCGCGCTGGCCTTCATGTAGACGGCGACGCGGCACGACGCACCGGCGGGATCGGACAGCCACGGCCAGGCGATGCAGATCAGTGTCGTCGCGGCGGAGCAGGCACCCGACGCCCCGCTGATGCTGGTGTTCGCGAAACCGACCGAGCAGGTGCCGGTCGCGGTGCCAGAGCCCACCCTGATGCAGGAGGCTCGGGATACATCACGCGAGAGCACCTGCTCGACAACCATGCCGTCCTGGGCGGCCGCGAGCCGGTCCTGGGCGCCCCCGGGTCGAATGATCTTCGACGCGACGGCGAAGCTGCCCGCGACTGCACCCATGAGGAGCGTGACGATGCCCATGGTCACCACCATCTCGATGAGGGTGAAACCATGCTGTCCTCGCCGTGCCGGCCGCAGGGCGGCGGCCCGGCTCCCGGCCGGGGTCCTCATGCGGCTCCCTTCCAGACGACGCGTGTGAGCGACCGAGAGGCCGACGACACCTTGAGGGTGATCTCCTGGACTCCCCAGTCCGCACCAGCCGCGCGACCGGTGACGGCGGCGCACGTCTGCCACGCCGAGACCGCGGCGCCGTTTCGCGTCGCCGAGCTTCCCACCGCGACGGTCACGATGCTCCAGGTGTCGGGCGAGAAGCTGAGCCCGGTGATCTTGGGCGTGTAGTCCTTCTGCGTGCCGTTCTCGACGGCGCAGAACACGTAGGGGAGAGCGTCGCGGGAACGCACCTGGTCGCTGAGCTGCCGCATCTCGCTCTCGAGGCGCGACTGGTCGGCCGAGACCGACGCGCCCCTCGCCATCGCGCTGAAGCCGTACATGATGCCGACGACGCCGACCGAGATCACCGCCATGGCGACGAGCGTCTCGATGAGGGTCATCCCCGCCTGCCCGCGACGCCGGCGCTGTGCGGTTCTCACTTGTATCCACCCGCGAGCGAGTAGATGGTCGTGACCATCGTGATCGCGACGAAGCCGACCATGCCTCCGACGAAGAGGATGAGAACCGGCTCGATCACCGAGGTCATCTTCTTGATGCGGTAGTCGAGGTCCTCGCCGGCCATGGCCGCGGTCTCGCGAAGGTGCTTGTCGAGGCTGCCGGTCTCCTCGCCGACGCGGACCATCTGGGTGACGATCGGCGGGAACAGCCTGGTCGCCTGGAGCGGCTGGTAGATGCCCTGGCCCGTCCCCATCGCCGCCATCACCGTTCGCAGGGCCTGGCGATAGACCCGGTTCGAGGTGGTCTCGATCACCACGGCGAAGGTCTCGCCGATCGGCACGCCGGCGGAGAGGAGGTCGCCGAGGGTGCGGGAGAAGCGCTCGACGACCGCTGCGCGGACCATCGGCGCGACCACCGGGAGCCTGAGCAGCACCCGGTCGCGGACGACGCGGCCGCGCTCGCTGCGCTGCCAGGCGCCAAGGGCGACGAAGCCGACGAGGACGCCGGCGAGCAGGAGGATCGCATCCTTCTTCACGAAGTCCGAGAGCCCGAGGAGGATGTTCACGATGCCCGGCAGCTTGACCCCGAGCGATGCGTAGAGGTCCTTGAACTGGGGCAGCACGAAGGCGATGATGCCGATGGTCAGCACCACCGCCAGGCAGCAGATGATCGACGGATAGATCATTGCCGCCCGGATCTTCTGCCGCGCCGACGCCTCGCGCTCGATCGAGTGGGACGCCTGGCGCAGCACCCCCTCGAGGTCGCCGCTCGACTCGGCGGCCTGGACCATGTCGGCGATGATCACGGGGAAGACCTGGGGATGCGCCCGCACCGCGTCGCTGAGCCGTGCGCCGCGCTGGATGTCGGCGATCATGGCGAGGCAGGCCGCCTTGAGCTGCTTGTCCGAAGTCTGCTCGGCGATGGTCGACAGGCCGGTGGTCACCGGGACGCCGACGCTCACGAAGGTGGCGAGCTGCCGGCAGAAGATGGTGACCTCCTGCGCCTTCACCTTGCGCTCGAGCTTCAGCAGGTCACGCCACGCGCCGCCCTTCGCCGAGATCGAGGTGATGTGCAGGGCGCGCGCGTCGAGGGCGGCGCGAACGTCCTCCTGCTTCGCCGCCTGCATGAGGCCCTCGACCGACTCACCGGCGGAGGTGAGTGCCTGCCAACGATAGAGCTGCACCTGCGTCTCCTAGATCATGTACACGGCGCGCATCGCCTCGGCGAGGGTCGAGCGACCCTGCTCGGCGATGTCGCAGCCGGCGTGTCGTAGGGTGGTCATGCCGCGTTCGACCGCCGCGCGGCGAAGCGCCGTCTGCGACGAGCGGTCGACGATGAGCTGGCGGTAGTCCTCGTCGATCTGGAGGCATTCGAAGACGCCGGTGCGGCCGTAGAAGCCGCTGTTCGCGCAGCGCGGGCAGCCGCGCCCCGCCATCGGCGTGAACCGTGGGAGCTTCCCGGTCACCGAACGGTAGAACTCGACCTCCTCGGGGCCCGGCACCTGCTCCTCCGCGCAGCGCTCGCACACGGTGCGCACCAGGCGCTGGGCGACGACGCCGATCAGCGCCGAGGCGACGAGGAACGACTCGATCCCCATGTCGATGAATCGGTGGATGGCGCCCGCGGTGTCCGATGCGTGGAGCGAGCAGAGCACGAGGTGGCCGGTGAGGGCTGCCTGGATGGCGATGCCCGCCGTCTCCGAGTCGCGGACCTCGCCGATGAGGATGACGTCGGGGTCCTGGCGGAGGATGGCGCGCAGGCCGTTGGCGAAGGTCACGCCGGCGAGCCGGTTGATGCGGATCTGGTTGACGTCGTCGAAGTGATACTCGACCGGGTCCTCGATGGTGGTGATGTTCAGCACCCCGCGGTCGAGCTCGTTGAGCAGCGAGTACAGGGTGGTCGTCTTGCCGGCTCCCGTCGGCCCGCTGACCACGATCAGGCCGTACGGCGAGGCGACGAGCCGGCGCAGGCCGCCCTCGACCTCCGGTTTCAGCCCGAGGGACGGGAGCGAGACCAGCGAGCGCGTCTTGTCCAGCAGGCGCATCACGATCTTCTCGCCCCAGATCGTCTCCATCGTCGCCACCCGGATGTCGATCTCCCTCCCGTCGATGAGGGTGGCGATCTGGCCGTCCTGGGCGCGATGGCGGTCGACGATGTCCATCGCCGCCATCACCTTGATGCGCGAGGCGACGGACCCGGCGAGCTCGCGGGGAAGGTCGCGGACGTCGAGGAGCGAGCCGTCGACGCGGAAGCGGACGCGCAGCCGGTGTTGCTGCGGCTCGATGTGGATGTCGGAGGCCCGGTCACGCACGCCCTGGGCGAGGATCAGGTCGACGAGCTGCACCACCGGGGCGTCGAGCTCGGTCGCGGTCGCGGCGGAGGGCGCCATCTCGACACGATCGCCGACGGCGCGCGCCGCCGCGCTGTCGATCCGGTCGATGACGCCGTAATGGCGGTCGATCCCGTTCTGCAGGCCGGTACGGTCGGTGAGGAGCAACTCGATGACGAGACCGCTCGCGGTCCGCAGCGCTTCGCTCAGCGCCGGGTCGTCGGGGGTGAGGGTGGCGACGCGAAGCCGGCCGTCGCCGTCGAGCGACACCGGCAGGACGCGCAGCCGTCGCGCCACCACGCCGTCGAGGCAGAGCAGCGCCTCGTCGCTGGGCAGCTCGGTGTCGAGGTCGACGGTGGGGCGGCCCCACTGGAGGCCCAGGGCCGCGACCAGGGCAGGCTCGTCGACGCCACGCTCGACGAGCAGCTCGCCGAGAGGGCGTCGGTCGCGCTTCTGGCGGCGCAGCGCGTCATTGAGGATCTCGGTGCGGAGGGCGCCGCGCTCGATGAGGAGCTCGCCGATACGACGGCCGTCAGCCCGATTCTCATCGATGCGATTGCGCTTCAGGTCCACCACGTCCAGCACTCTCCTCGGGGCAGCGGCGCGGCATCACGGGCAGGGTCCCGCGGCCGCCGGCCGTCACCCAGAGGCTAGATGCGGCGCGACGCCGCGCCATCACCCGTCTGAGCCGTCCCGCCACCCCAAAACGGGGTGCTACGCCTCCAGCAGGGCGCGCAGGCGGCGCAGCAGCTCGCGCGGGCGCAGCGGCTTCAGGATGAAGTCGTCGCACTCGGCGGTGGCACGCTCCTCGGTGTCGCCGATGCGGTCGGCGGAGAAGGTGACGACGCGCACCATCCGGCCGGCGGCGAGCTCGCGCAGCCGCGGCACGATGTCGAGCCCGTTCCCGTCGGGGAGCTGCGCGTCGAGCAGCACCACCTCGTGCGCGCCCTCGGCGAAGGCGCGCACCGCCTCGGCGCAGGTGGCGACGGCGTCGACGTGGTAGCCGGCCAGCTCGAGCACCGTGGTCGTCGACTCGCGGCTCGCCTCGTCGTCCTCGACGAGCAGCAGCGAGCGGCCGCGCCCGTCGTCGGTGACGACGGCGCGGTGCTCCTCCAGCGCCTCGGTCAGCTCCGGCCCCAGGTGGGGGTTGCGCGCGAGGCGCACGGTCAGGCCGAAACGGCTGCCCACGCCCGGCCAGGACGACACCGTGAGCCGTCCTCCGTGCAGCTCGACGATCGCCCGCGCGATCGCCAGCCCCAGGCCCGTCCCCGGTGCGGAGCTCCCCTCGATCCGCTCGAAGGGCTCGAAGATGCGCTCGTGGTCCGCTTCCTCGATCCCCGTGCCGGTGTCGCACACGGCGATGGTCAGGTCGTGCTCGCCGCTCTCGAGCTCGATCCAGGCGCGTCCCCCCGCGGGGGTGAACTTCACCGCGTTGGTGAGCAGGTTGAGGATCACCTGGCGGAGTCGCACCGGGTCGGCGAGCAGCCGTGGCTCCCCCTCGCCGTCGGGGATGTCGAGGGCGACGCCGGCGTCGACGGCGAGGGGTTCGATCGTGGATCGGGCGTCGCGGAGCAGGGGAGCCAGGTCGACGGGCTGGAGGCGCACCTCGAGGCGCCGGGCCTGGATGCGCGAGAGGTCGAGGAGGTTGTCGACGAGCGCCATCAGGTTGTGGGCGACGACGCCGATGCGCCCGGCGACGTCGAGCGCGGCGGTGGTGCCGACCACCCCGAGGGTGGCGTCGGCGAGCAGGTCGGCGGACATCAGGATTCCGCTCAACGAGCTGCGCAGCTCGTGCGACAGGGTGCCGAGGAAGCGCCAGTTCACCGCTTCGTTCTCGCGCAACCGCCGGGACACGACGGCGAGCTGATCGATGAGGTCGTCGGCGCCGCGGCCGTCCTCGTGGGTGAGGCTGCGCTCGACCGCGGCCGCGACCTGGACCGCGCTCGCCTCGTCCGCCTCGTCGAATTCGCCACCGAGGTGGTTGGCGCAGAGCAGCAGTCCGTGCGGCGCTTCCTGCACCGACAGCGGCACGGCGACGAGCGAGCGCATCGCCGGGTGGCCGGGGGGGAAGCCGGCGTGCGCCGGGTGGCGGCGGAGGTCGGCGAGGCGGATGGGGCGCCCCGCGAGCATCAGCGCGCGCAGGAGTCCGCGTGCGGAGGGGAGAGGGCCGATCCGCGCCGCGGCCGCGGGGGTCAGCCCGGCATGGACGAACCGGGTGAGCGACCCGGTGGCCGGCTCGACGAGCAGGAGCGCGGCGTACTCCGCGTCGGTGACGGAGCGGGCGAGGTCCACCGCCGCCTGGAGGACGTCCGCGGGACGCACCTGCTGGAGCAGCGCGATGTTGGCGGCGGCGAGCCGGCGCACGTGGGCCCGGGCCCCCTGCAGCGCGTTGCCCGCGCGGGCGTGCACGACGAGACCTGCCGAGACCGCGGCGAAGTCGATGGCGAGCGCTTCGTCGAGGTCGTCGAAGGGCTCGCCGCCGGCCCGGTCGAGGGCGACCAGGTGGCCGATCGTCCCCTCCCGCGAGGTCCGCAGCGGAACCCCGAGAAGGGCGCGGCGCCCGGCGAAGAGCTCCGGACCGGTGTGCGCCGGGTGGCTCCGGATGTCGGAGATCCGCATCGGCCGGTCCTCGACGGCGAGGGCGCCGAGCAGCCCGGGCAGCGCGCCGCCGAGCGAGCCGATCACCGCGTCCTCGGCCGCAGTGAGGCCGGAGCCGACGAGGGTGGCGAACGGCCGCGCACCGGCGCCCGATAGGCTGACGACCGCGGCGTCGCAGCCGAGGAGGTCGCGCGCCGCGGTGGCGATGGCGGCGAGCAGAGTCGCCTCGTTGCCGGCATCGCGGACCGCCTCGAGGGCCGCCTGGCGCCGCTCCAGCCGGGGGCCGATGCCAGCGGCGGTCGCGAAGCGCTCGTCCGCCGGTTCGATGAGGAGCACGTGAGCGACCGCTCCGCTCCCGGCGACAGGCCAGGCTCGGATCCCGGCGGGCATCGCCCCCCGCACGGTGGCGATCATCACCCCGGCGACGACCGGGTCACCGCTGCGGAGCGCGGCGCGCAGCCGCGAGCCCAGGTCCCCGCGGGGCGGGCCCAGCGAGTCCACCTCCCAGCCTGCGAGCGAGGCCTGCTCCACGCCGACCAGCTCGCTGAGGGCGGCGTTCGCGTCGACGATGCGCAGGCCGGTGTCGAGGGTCGCCATGGGTACGGGCCCGTCGAACACCGCGCGCACCCGCCGCTCGCGCTCCCGCTCGCGGCGCTGGGCCCGCGCCGACGCGAGCGCCTCGCCGGCGTGGGCGCTCAGCTCCAGCAGGCGCAGGCGCGTGCCGAGATCGGTCACCGCCGCCGCGTCGTCGGTGAAGAGCTCGAGGATCCCCGCCATCTCGCCCCCGGCGAGGATGGGAACGACCGCACCCGCGACGAGCCCGGCGAGCGCCGCGGTGCGCCGTCGCAGGAAGGAGGGGTCGGCGGCGACCTCCTCGACCCACACGGGCGCGCGCTCGCGATGGACCCGGCCGAGCACCCCCTGCCCGGCCGCCTCGGCCTCGCTCACCGCGCGGAAGGGCTCGAATCGCGCCGGGTCGGCGAGGTACCACCCGGGGCTCGGCAGCAGCGCGCCGGCGGTGTCGACGGTGAGGGCGTGACCCACCGGCCAGCCGAGACGCCGGGCGATGACCTCCGCAACGGCGGCGAGCGCCGCGCCCTCGTCGTCCTCGTGGCCCGCGATGGCGGCGAGCACCGCGGCGACGTCGCCTCCCTCGGGGACGGGCAGGGACTCGGACCGCATACCGCCTCCCGACGTCGCCGTCAGCTCGCGAGCAGCTCGGGGAGCAGGCCTCGCCGGATGGCGGTGACCACCGCCTCGAGCTGGCTGTGGCATTCGAGCTTGGAGAGGATGCTCTTCACATGCCCGCGCGCGGTGTGGATGCTCACGCCGAGCTGCTGTGCGATCGCCTGCGGGTCCATCCCCCGGCCGAGCGCGCGGAGCACCTCCATCTCGCGGTCGGTGAGATCGGTCTCAGGCGGCCTGGCCGGGGCCGGCTGCGCGCGCCGTCCGACCCGGTCGAGGACTGCGCTGAGCGTGGCCCCGTCGACGACCATCCCGCCACCCCGCGCTGTCCTCAGCGCCGAGAGCACCTCGGCGATCCCGCTCTCCTTGGGGAGGAAGCCGCAGACGCCGGCGCTCGCCGCGCGGGCGAGCACGGCGACGTCGGTGTGGCCGGTGAGGATGACGACGCGGAGCTCGGGACGGGCAGCGCGGAGCTCGGTGGCGACGTCGATCCCGTCGCCGTCGGGAAGCTGGACGTCGATGAGGAGGATGTCGGGCTGCTGATCCGCCGCCAGCCGCGCCGCGTCGGCGGCGGTCGCCGCCGTCCCCACGCATTCGAGGTCGGGCTGGGCTCCGATGGCGAGGGCGAGCGATTCGGCCAGGGCGCGGTGGTCGTCGACGACGAGCACGCGCCCCGGCCGCTCACCGGCGCGCCGCCCGAAGGGGAGCGCGGGATCCCAGGCCGCCCCCTCCCGCCGCTCGCCGCCGGTCTGCGTGCTCGCCCCCTGGGGGGTGACGTCCCTCACCGTTGCCTCCCGATACCCGAGGCCGCTCAGGATAGTGGATGCCCCTGGCGGGGGGCCGTCACCAAGTTGTGACCTCGGTCCTCGGATCCCGGCCCCAGGGTCCTGATCGCGCGCCGCCGGTGGTGACAACGGTCCGTATGGTGCACAGACTCCACCCATGTGGGCCGCGCTGCGACCCGAACGAGGTGCGTTCGGAAGGGCCGGCCGTGGCACCGAGGGTCAGGCGTGTGCCAGGAACTGTTCACGAGATTCCCCTGCTGCAGGACGTGAGATCGCAAGCTTCACGGGCCTTCACTTTTGTTGTGCGGTGGTGAGCGAGACTCCGTCATGTCGCCCCCGATATCAGGCCGATGCTCATTCATGCAAGCCGGGCGACATCCCAATTTCCGGCAGAGTTCATAACCCACATGGAAAGTGAGAACACATGAATCTCGGTAAGCTCCTCGGCGGCTTCGCGGGCGCCGCCACTCTGGTCGTCGGTGGAGGCGGTGTGATCGCCGCCCACGCAACCACCGCCAATCCCTTCCTGTTCAACGGCTCGTACTACGAGTGCGTGAATGTCAACAGTGGTGCGACCGACTTCATGCCCTTCCACGTGGGGCCACCGGCCTCCGCTCCGGTGCAGGCTGACTGCCATCAGGAGGAGGTGCTGATCACCTTCGTTGCACAGGGTGCACCGGGGGTTGCCGGCCCGCAGGGTCCCGCCGGTTCCCAGGGCGCCACGGGTGCCACGGGCGCCACGGGCGCCACCGGCGGCACCGGTTCCCAGGGTCCTGCTGGTCCCAAGGGCGACACCGGTTCCCAGGGCGCCACGGGCGCCACGGGCGCCGCCGGCACGAACGGTACCAACGGCAAGGACGGCGCTCCGGGTCCGATGGGCCTTCCCGGTATCCCGGGCGTGCAGGGTGTCCCCGGCATCCCCGGAGTTCCTGGCGCTGATGGCAAGAAGGGCGATCCCGGCCTGAACGGCAAGGATGGCAACACCATTCTCAATGGTGAGGGCCCTCCCGGCTCCCAGGGCAACACCGGCGACTTCTACCTCGACACCGAGGCGGACTGCCTCTACGGCCCCAAGGTCGAGGGCGAGTGGGGCGATTGCGTCTCGCTGCTCGGCGCCCAGGGCCCGAAGGGCGCCACCGGCGCGGTCGGTGCCACCGGCGCGGTCGGGGCCACCGGTGCCCAGGGTCTTCCGGGCACGAACGGTACCAACGGCAAGGACGGTGTGACCACCTCCGTTGTCACCACCACCAGCTCGACCACCGCTGCTGCCACTGAGCACGCCCTGTCCAACGGCGTTGGCAGCGCCCCGAATACGGGCGCTGACGTCCCGTTCGTCGCGGGCGGTGTGCTCGGTGGCCTGGGGCTGCTCCTGGTCGGCGGCTTCACCGCTCTGCGGCGTCGTCGCACCGACAACAGCTGAATCCTCGGTTCTCGGAGAGCGAGGGTGGGCAACCACCCTCGCTCCCGTACCACACACCCCTCAGGCTTCCACCGGGCCGCCGCGGCGAGCTAGACCCGCCGGATCAGGTCACGCTCCATGCGGTCGCGGGTGGCCGCGATCAGGCCGTGCACCCTGCGGTTGCGGGTCACCTGCTCGACCTGGCGGAGCATCGAGTAGAGGTTCTTCACCGCCTTGATCACATCGCCGACGTCGGCGCCGGCGGGCGGTTCTATCTCGGACAGCGGCACCCCCTCGGTCCACCGGTAGGCGGCGGTGACGTAGTCGAGCGAGAGCGGGCGCAGCGTCTCCATGTGGTGCTTCTGCTCGAGCACGGCGAGGTGGTGGAGGGCGCTGCGCAGGGTGCGCCAGCCCTGCTCGACCCGCGGGGTGGGGAAGTGGCGGCGCACCGGGCCGTGATCGCGGCCGCGGTCCTCGGCGACGAGCATCACCAGGGTGGCGGCGAGCTCCGGGGGCTCGAGGTCGTCGAACCACGAGCCCTCGATCGCCTGGGCGACGACCAGGGCGCTCTCGCCGTAGAGGGAGGCTGCCAGCGCTCCCAGGGGGGTGGGCCGGTCGTTCTCGAGGAAGCCCGCCTCGTGGAGGACCCCGCGGAAGGCGTGGAACTCGATGCGGTAGCGCTCGCGGGCCTGGCGCAGCTCCTCCTCGCCGCCGTCGAGGGTCTCGCGCACCGACCGGATCTCGAAGTGGTTGGCGCGGTGGTCGGCGAGGAACGGGCAGCTGCCACAGGGGCTGCCCCGGTGCCGCGACTGCAGGTCCTTGAGCTGCCGGCGCATCTGCTCTGTGCGCTGTCCGGGGTCGGCGGTGCGGGTGCCGTAGCGGCCGCGGCGGCTGTCCCGCCATCCCTCCCGCTTGGCCCGGCGGAGCTTCGCCTGGAGCTCCTCCAGCTCCTTCTCCTCGCGGAGGAACTGCACCAGGGTGCGCTCGGTGCAGCGCACCCGCGGGTGGCGGTAGACCCGGGCGCTGAGGTCGGCGAGGCGCTCCGTGAGGTTGTGCTCGCGGTGCACCCAGTGCTCGGTGCGCTGGAGGTTCTGGAACTGCCCGAACGACCGCTCCAGCAGGGTTTCCGCCTCCTCGACGGTGCGGGTGCGCAGCAGGTTGAGGGTCATCGTGTAGGTGGGGGCGAACTTGGAGACCACCGACATCTCGTCGCCCATCGCCGCGTCGTAGATGTCGTGGACGTCGACGTCACTCTCCTTGAGGATGACGCCGTGCCCCATGGTGTCGATGCCGCGCCTGCCGGCGCGGCCCATCAGCTGGGTGAGCTCGGAGCTGCGCAGCGCGTGGAAGCCGGTGCCGTCGAACTTCGTGAACGACGAGAGCACGCAGGCGCGCGCCGGCATGTTGAGGCCGAGTGACAGCGTCTCGGTGGCGAAGACCACCTTCACCAGGCCGGTGAGGAACAGCTGCTCGACCGTCTCCTTGGCGTAGGGGAGCATGCCGGCGTGGTGCATCGCCACCCCCCGGGTGAGCAGCGGCTCGGATGCGGCGTCGCGGAAGACGCGGCGCTCGTCGTCGTCCTCGATCGCGGTGAGCCGCTCCTCGTAGAGGGCGGCGATGCGTCGCTTCTCGTCCGCGGTGGTCAGGTCCACGCCGTGGATCTCGCAGCGCGCCAGCGCCTCGCGGCAGCCGCGGCGCGAGAAGATGAAATAGATGGCAGGAAGCATCCCCGCAACCCGCAGCGCCTCGAGGATGTGGAGCAGGTCGTTGTCGGGAGCCCGGCGCACGTAGCGCATCCGCTCGGTGTGGATGGTCTCGTTCTGAGCCAGGTCGATGGTGCGGCGGTGGGCGTGGCCGCGCTCGTCGAAGAGCGTGTGCAGCTCGTTGTGGATCGCCAGCCACAGCTTCAGCTCGACCGGGCGCTCGGTGCGCACCACCGTGGCCACCGGGCCGCGGAGCCCGGTCATCCAGGCCGCCACCTCGTCGACGTTGCTGATCGTCGCGGAGAGCCCGATGAAGCGGATGTGCCGGGGCGCCTGGACGATCACCTCCTCCCACACCGTGCCCCGGGGGTAGTCGTCGATGTAGTGCACCTCGTCGAGCACCACGTCCCCGACCAGGTCGAGCCGGTGGGGCTCGTCGTAGATGACGTTGCGGAGGATCTCCGTGGTCATCACCACCACCGGCGCGCCGTCGTTGACGGTGTGCTCACCGGTGACCAGCCCCACGTTGGCCTCGCCGTAGCGGCGGCGCAGGTCGTGGAACTTCTGGTTGGAGAGCGCCTTCAGCGGGGTGGTGTAGATGACCTGCGACGGCGTCCCGCGGGGATGACGCATCGCCGCGGGAGCGGCGAGCGCGCGCCACACCGCGTACTCGGCGACGATCGTCTTGCCGCTGCTGGTGGGGGCGCTCACCAGCACTCCCCGGTGCGACTCCAGCTTGTGGAGCGCCTCCACCTGGAACTCGTCGAGGACGAACGGGAGGGTGGCGGCGAAGGCCTCGACGAGCCGGTCGGTGGCGGCCGTCTCGGCCGGGACGGTCATGCGTGGATGAGCTCGAACCGCGACCGGGTGACCTGTGCCTCCCCCTCGTTCTCGAGGTGGCGGAGCACCTTCTGGCACATCTCGTCGGCGTGCCGGGAGTCGCCGCTGACGCAGGCGATGCCGATGGTGGCGAGCTGCCAGGTGTCCTGGTCACCCACCTCGGCGACGGCGATGTTGAAGGTCCGCCGCAGCCGGGCGACCATCGACTGCACCACCTGCCGCTTCTCTTTCAGCGAATGGCTCTCGGGGACGTGGACGGTGACGGTGAGCGAGCCGATGACCATGCTGTGGCTCAAGCTAGCAGACCGGTCGCTTTGGGCGCTGAGTGACCCCCCGGTGACGGCGGCGGGGAAATCGCGGAGCGGTCGTATGCTCTGCCGCATGACCACTCGTGCTCCCGCCTCGCCGGCTCGCGCGGCCGAGCCCCCGGCCGCGACCAGCACCCTGGTCGAGCAGTTCCGGCGGCAGCTGAGCGAGCGTCCCGACCGTCCCTCCCTCCTCCTGCGCGCCGGCGGCCGCTGGGCCCCGATCAGCTGGCGCCAGTTCGGCGAGGCGGCGCGGCGGCTGAGCGCCTGGCTGGTGGAGGAGGGGGTCGGCGAGCACGGGCACGTGGCGATCTGGTCGTCCAACCGGCCGGAGTGGCACATCGCCGACATGGCGGTGCTCTGTGCCCGCTGCAGGCCGGTGCCGGTGTATCTCACCGTGAGCGCCGACCAGGCCGCGTTCGTCCTCGGCCACTCCGGCGCCGAGGTCGCGGTGGTGGAGAGCCCGGCAACCCTGGAGCGGCTGCTGTCGGTGCGTGACCGCCTTCCCGCGCTGCGCCGGATCGTGGTCCTCGACGCCGCCGAGCCGGTCTCCGCGGACGGCCTGGTGATCTCCTGGGAGGAGGCGCTGAACCGGGGCCAGGCGGTGCTGGACGCCCGTTCCTCCGAGCTGGAGCGGCGGGCCGCCTCGGTCGAGAGCGAGGACGTCGCCACCCTCATCTACACCAGCGGCACCACCGGGCCGCCCAAGGCGGTGATGCTCACCCACGCCAACGTCATCGCCGGGGTGCGGGCGGTGATGTCGCTCCAGCCCGCCTACGACGACGACCGCATCCTCTCCTATCTGCCCCTCGCCCACATCGCCGAGCGCCTCGCCAGCGAGTTCCGCTCCTACGTCATCGGCAACCCCACCTGGTTCACCAGCATCGAGCGGCTCGGCGAGGACCTCCGGGAGGTGCGCCCGTCGGTGTTCTTCGGGGTGCCCCGGGTGTGGGAGAAGATGGCCGCCCGCATTCTCGGCGAGGTGGAGCGCCAGCCATCCGGCCGCCGGCTGCTGGGACGCTGGGCGATCGCCACCGGCGAGCGCGTCGCCGACCTGCGCCAGGCGGGCCGGCCGGTGCCCGCCCGGCTCGGCGCCCGGCACGCCCTCGCCGACCGGCTGGTGCTGTCGAAGGTGCGGGCCGCCCTCGGCTTCGACCGGGCCCGGGTGCTGGCCAGCGGTGCGGCGCCGATCGCCCCGGAGGTGCTGCGCTTCTTCCTCGCCCTCGGGCTGGAGATCTGCGAGGTCTACGGCCTCAGCGAGACCACCGGCGCCACCACCTTCAACCGGCCCGGGCATGCGCGCTTCGGCACCGTCGGGCCGGCGCTCCCCGGGATCGAGGTGCGCCTCGCCGGCGACGGCGAGATCCTGGTGCGCGGCGCCACCGTGTTCGCCGGCTACCACCGCGATCCCGCCGCCACCGCCGAGGTGATGCTCGACGGCTGGTTCGCCACCGGCGACGTCGGCGAGCTCGACGCCGAGGGCAACCTGCGGATCACCGACCGGAAGAAGGACCTCATCATCACCGCCGGCGGCAAGAACATCTCGCCGAGCAACATCGAGACGGCGCTGAAGAACCACGCGCTGATCGCCAACGCCGTGGTGATCGGCGACCGCCGCCCCTACCTCAGCGCTCTGATCACCGTCGACCCCGTCGAGGCGGCCGCCCGCGACCTCTCCGCGGCCGCGGTCCGCGACGCGGTGGCGGCCCACGTCGAGGCGGTGAACGCGGGGCTGGCCAACGTCGAGCGGGTGCGCCGCTGGACCCTGCTGGATCACGACTTCAGCGTCGGCGACGAGCTGACCCCGACCATGAAGGTGCGCCGGAAGGTGGTCGCCGAGCGCTATGCGGCGGAGATCGAGGCGAACTACCGCGACACGGCGCCGTCTCAATCCGGCGACGCCTTCTCCGGAGCGGGCTCGGCCCGCCGATCCCGGGAGTAGCATCGCTGCGTGTCCCCCCGTCCCCCCCGGGTCCTCGTCATCGAGGACGACGCCGCGCTGCGCAAGGTGCTGGAGCTCCGTCTGGGCCTCGAAGGCTTCGAGGTCGCCGTCGCCTGTGACGGCCAGGCGGGTCTCGACCGCATCGAGGATTTCCGTCCGGACGCGGTCATCTCCGACCTGATGATGCCGCGCCTCGACGGCTACGGGTTCTGCCGCGCCGCCCGCGCCCGCCCCGGCCTCGAGCAGCTCCCCATCGTGCTGCTCACCGCCCACCAGCGCGACGGGGACATCGACGACCTGCTCGAGCTCGGCGGCATCGTCTACATGGTCAAGCCCTTCGACGCCCGCACCCTCGCGGGCACGCTCCGCCGGCTCACCGAGACGGCTCTCCGCGGGGCCTCCAGCCTCGGCGCACTGACCTCGGACCCCTGCTCGAGCTAGTCCTCGAGCATCGCCTCGACGAGGGTCCGCGCGGTCCGGGTCGGCGACCACCGCGCCACCGCGGCCCGGGCGGCGTCGGCCCGGTCCGGCTCGGCGAACTGCGCCGCCAGGTCGGCGACCTCGTGGAGGTCGTTGGTCAGCGACTCGAGGAGAGTCGCGTGGAGCACGCCGGCGTTGTCGACGCTGATCATCGGAATCCATCCCCTCGCTGCTGACGGGTCGGGGCCGTCGGAGAGGAGAACGGACGATTGATGGGTTTCTTGCGATCGCTTCGATCGTTGCCCTCGCCCGGGCGTCACCCGGGCAGCCCGCCCCCTACAGCGCGGCCAGCAGCTTCTGGCGCAATTCCTCGAGCTGCTCGCGCTCGGCGATCGAGGGGCGGTGGGGCGTCGGCGGGGGGAACTTGAGGCGGTGGAGGGCGTCGGCGAGCTGCGCGATCTCGTCCTCGGTGAGGCGGAGCAGCAGGCCCTCGGCGCGGGCCGGAGCAGGCCCCTCGGTGGGGGTGGCGGCGGCGGCGGCGACCCCCGGACCCGACCCCTGCGTCGGCCGGAAGAGCTCGTCCGAGCCACGCAGGTGGGCACGGCGGAAGCTGCTGGCCATCACTTTCCTCCCTCTCCCTCACCGGCGTCCCCGTTGAGGACGGCGGCGGCCAGGGCGCGATAGGCCTTCGCGCCCGGGGACGCGTTGGCGTACTGGAGGATCGACTGGCCCTCCAGCGGGCATTCGGCGAAGCGGATGCTGGCGTCGACGCGCACCTCGAACACCTGGTCCCCGTAGTGCTCCTTCACGAGGTCGAGCACCTCCTGGCTGTGCAGGGTGCGGCTCTTGAAGATGGTGGGGAGGATCCCGGCGATGCGCAGCTGAGGGTTGAGCTTGTGGCGCACCCGGTCGATGGTCCGCTGCAGCTGCTGCATCCCCTTCATCCCGAAGTACTCGCACTGGAGGGGGATGATCACCTCGGTCGCCACCACCAGCGCGTTGACGCTGAGCAGGCCCAGCGACGGCGGGCAGTCGATCACCACGAAGTCGTACTCGTGGAGATGGGGGGCGAGCTTCTCCTCGAGCACCCGCTCCCGCCCCAGCTCGTTGACCAGGGCGAGCTCGGCGCCGCTCAGCTCGATGTTGGCGGGGAGGAAGTCGACCCCGATCTTCTCCGAGTGCATCCGGATGTCGGTGAGGTCGACGTGGGGATTGGTGAGCAGGTCGTAGACGGTGAGCTCGACCTCGTCGGGGTACCGGCAGCCCATGTTGATGGTCAGGTGACCCTGCGGATCGAGGTCGATGCAGAGGACCCGCCTGCCGGTCTCGGCCAGCGCGCCGCCGAGGTTGACCGCGGTGGTCGTCTTGCCGACGCCGCCCTTCTGGTTGGCGATGGCGAGGACCCGGGTCATCCTTTCTCGTCCCTCAGGTCCCGACCGAACAGATGCGCTCCACCAGGGCGTTATCATACCGAAGCCGCGGCGGCCCGAAGGGCGGATGCACAGCTGGGCTCCGTATTTGTAGGCTGTCCCGGGCGGATGCGCGCCGGGCGCGCATTCCTCTCACCGAATGGGCGGAGCACGGGGAGCATCGTTGGCTGAGGTCGAGCGGGTCAAGCCACGTGCCATGTACGTCGAGGAGGCGATCCAGTACGCGCTGGAGAGCCGCTGGAGCGAGGCGCTTGCGGTCAACCGCGCCCTCCTCGAGCGCCACGGCGAGGAGGAGGAGACCTTCAACCGCCTGGGCAAGGCGCTCACCGAGCTGGGTCAGCCGGAGGAGGCGCTCGAGGCGTATCAGCAGTCGCTGCGCATCAATCCTCTGAACATCATCGCCCAGAAGAACGTCCGCAAGCTCTCGGCGCTGCTCCAGGCTCCGACCCGGCCCGAGGGGATGGCGGCGGCCATCGACGTCGACCTCTTCACCGAGGAGCCGGGCAAGAGCGGCATCACCGTGCTGACCCCCCCCGCCGGCGGCGTCGACGTGGCCGTGGCCCCGGGTGACGTGGTCGAACTCCACGTCGAGCACGGGCAGCTGCGGGCGCGTACGGTGCGCGGCATCGACCTCGGCGACGTCGACACCAAGCTGGCGCGGCGGCTGGTCCCGCTGATGATCACCGGCAACCGCTACGCGGCGGCGGTGGCCCGGGTCGACGATCGGAAGATCGAGGTGATGATCCGCGAGACCTACCAGGCGCCGGAGAACGCCCGGAAGTCCTCCTTCCCGATCGCTCGCGGCGCCCGCCGCGAGGAGTTCCGCCCCTACGCCAAGGAGTCGCTGCTGGCCTCGCGCGGCATCGACGACGAGTCGGGGGAGGAGGAGGAGAACCTCCCCGGCAGCGACGACACCGCAGAGGAGCTCGACGGGATGCAGACCGTCGAGGGCGACGTCGAGGAGTCCGGCGGCTTCGAGCTGGAGGACGACGCCGACGAGGACGTCCGTCCCGAGGACGAGTACTGATCCCTGGCGCCGAGGGCGGATTGACAGACGGGCCTCTCGCGGCTGATCGGTA
>DASXNK010000101.1 GCA_036495095.1 Candidatus Dormiibacterota bacterium
TGATCGGTAGACTGACCTCGTGCAGGATGCCCCCACCATCGAGGGCGCCGGGGCGCCCAGGGGGCGTGCCGGTGGCTTCACCGACTGGCTTCCCGGCGCGGCGCGCCGCCGCCGGGCGGTGGGCGACGCCATGATCCGCACCTTCGAGGGCTGGGGATACGGGATGGTCGCCACCCCGCTGATCGAGCCCCTCGACACCGTCTCGTCGGGGGTCGGCGCCGCCAAGCAGACCCAGCTCTTCCGCTTCATGGACGCCGACGGCGCCCTGCTCGCCCTGGTCGGCGAGCGCACCGTCAGCGTCGCCCGGGTGGTGGCGACCCAGCTCCGCGAGGGCCCCTACCCGCTGCGCCTCTGCTATGCCGGCCCGGTGCTGCGCAACCAGCCGCCGCTGGGCGGGCGCCGCCGCGAGAATCTGCAGGCCGGCTGCGAGCTGATCGGCGCCGGCTGCATCGCCGCCGACGCCGAGTGCGTCGCCCTCGCCGCCGAGGCGCTCGCCCGCGCCGGGCTCGACGGGGTCCAGGTGGACGTCGGCCACGCCGACTTCCTCCCCGGCCTGCTCGAGGGCGCCGGCCTCGACGCCGCCGACCGCGACCGGGTGCTGGCGGCGCTCAGCGGCCGCGACCTCGTCGCCGTCGAGGAGGCGCTCGAGGGCACCCCCATCGGCGAGACCGAGCGGGCGCTGCTGCTGCGCTTCCCGGCGCTGCGCGGCGGCCGCGAGATCCTCGACGCCGCCGCCCAGGGGCTGCGCCCCGAGCGGCCGCTGCGCGCGCTCGCCGAGCTCGCCCAGCTCTGGGACCTGCTCATGGCCCACGGGCTCGACGGGCACCTCCACCTCGACCTCGGCGCGGTGCGCGACTGGGACTACTACACCGGCCCCACCTTCGAGCTGTTCAGCGGCGAGCTCGGCTTCCCGCTCGGCACCGGCGGCCGCTACGACGGGCTGCTCGGACGCTTCGGGCTGCCCCTGCCCGCCACCGGCTTCGTCCTCCACGTCGACCGCTGCTGCGACGCCCTCGCCCGCCGCGGCGGCGAGGCCGCGGTGCCGCTGCCGCCGGCGCTGCGGGTGGCCTACGCCGCCGGCGGCGAGGCGATGGCGATCCGTGCGGCGACGGCGCTGCGCGGCCCCGGCGCCGCGGTCGCCTGCGACCTCGAGCCCAGCGACGTGCCCCCGGCGGGCGCCGACCTCTTCGTCGACTCCGAGGGCGGAGCCCGGTGGTGGGACGGCGAGCGCTGGGCCCACGCCAGCACCGCGGAGGCGGTCGCCGCCCTCGCCGTCAACGGGAACGGCGGATGACCGGGCTCTGCATCGCGGTGCCCAAGGGGGCGCTGTTGACGGGGGCCTGCACGCTGCTCGCCGCGGCGGGCATCGAGGGGCTCGAGGCGTCGCGGTTCGACGACGCCCTGCTCGTCGAGGCCGGCGGCCACCGGCTGATCAACGTCCGGCCCACCGACGCGCCGGTCTACGTGCAGATGGGCGCAGCCGACTGCGGGATCGTCGGCAAGGACATGCTCTGGGAGACCCACCACGACTCCTACGAGCTCGTCGACCTGCGCTTCGGCGGCTGCCGGCTGGTGCTCGCCGCCCCTGAGGACTCGCCGCTGGCCGCCGGGATCTGGCCGCCCTCGCTGCGTGTGGCCACCAAGTACCCGCGGTCGGCGCGGGCCTTCTTCGACCGCATCAACGTGACCGCCGAGCTGATCAAGCTCCACGGCTCCGTCGAGCTCGCCCCCGCCACCGGCCTCGCCGACGCCATTCTCGACATCGTCGACACCGGCCGCACCCTGCGCGCCAACCGGCTGGTCGAGGTCGTCGAGGCGGGACGGTCGACAGCCCGCTTCATCGTCAACCAGGCCTCGCTGAAGACCCGCTCCGAGGCGGTGACCACGCTCGCCGCGGGGCTGCGCCGCGCCGTCGAGGAGGGCGCTCGCGACGCCGCCCGCGAGGGCGTGGCATGACCATCCTGACCCGCCACGACGCCGCCAGCTTCCGCGGTCTGGTGGCGGGGGCGCGCCGCTTCGTCGAGCCGGCGCTCGACGGCGAGCAGTCGGAGCGGCTCGAGGCGCTCTTCGGCCGTCCCCTCAGCGCCGACGAGGCGGTGCGCGAGATCGTCGACGACGTCCGCCGCCGCGGCGACGCCGCGCTGCGCGAGTGGACCCTGCGCATCGACGGCGTCGACGTCCCCGAGCTCCACGCCGACCCCGACTCGATGGCGGCGGCGTGGGCGGACACCGCCGCGGAGCTGCAGTCCGCGCTCACCACCGCCGCCGGCCGCATCCGCGACTTCCACGCGCTCCAGCGCGACACCGCGGTGCGCGGCACCGCCGACCTGGGGCTGCGGCCGGTGCCGCTGCGCCGGGCCGGCTGCTACGTCCCCGGGGGGCGCGCCGCCTACCCGAGCACGGTGCTGATGAACGTGATCCCCGCCCAGGCGGCCGGGGTCGACTCGGTGGTGGTCGCCACCCCGCCGGGCCCCGGCGGGCGCGCCCATCCCGCGGTGCTCGCCGCCGCCCACCTGCTCGGCGTCACCGAGGTCACGGTGATGGGCGGCGCCCAGGCGATCGCCGCGCTCGCCTACGGCACCGAGTCGCTGCGCCCCGTCGACACCATCGTCGGCCCCGGGAACCTCTTCGTCACCCTGGCCAAGCGCGCCGTCTTCGGCAGCGTCGGCATCGACGGGCTGGCGGGGCCGAGCGAGGTGATCGTGGTGGCCACCGAGGGCGCCGACCCGCGGCTGGTCGCCGCCGACCTGGTCTCGCAGCTGGAGCACGACCCGCTCGCCTGGGCGGTGTGCGTCACCGACTCCGCCGAGCTGGCCGGGCGGGTGGAGGAGGCCTTCGTCCCCGCCGCCGAGAGCGCGGTGCGCCACGGCATCATCGCCGCCGCCGCCGGACGTCACGGCATGACCGTGGTCTGCGACGACCTCGAGGAGGCGCTGGCGCTGGTCGACGACTTCGCCCCCGAGCACCTCGAGCTCCAGGGCGCGGGCGCGGAGGCGCTGGCCGGCCGGGTGCGCACCGCCGGCGCGATCTTCGTCGGCGACGACACCCCCGTGGCCATGGGCGACTACATCGCGGGCCCCAACCACACCCTGCCCACCGGGGGCGCCGCCCGCTTCAAGGGGCCGCTCTCGGTGATGGACTTCGTGCGCTGGTCGAGCGTCACCCGGCTGGCCCGCGCCGACATGGAGCGGCTCGGTCCGGTCGCCTGCACCATCGCCGAGGCGGAGGGGCTGCACGGGCACACCGAGTCGATCCGGCTGCGGCTGGAGCGGAACGGGAACAGCTCCGCATGAGCGCCGCGCCGCGGGTCGCCACCGACCAGCGGGTCACCAGGGAGACCCGGATCTCCGCGGAGGTGCGGGTCGACGGCACCGGCATCGCCGACGTCGAGCTGCCGCTGCCCTTCTTCCGCCACATGGTCGAGGCATACGTGAAGTACAGCGGCATGGACGTGCGGCTCCACGGTGAGGGCGACGTCGAGGTCGACAGCCACCACCTCGTCGAGGACTGCGGGCTGGTGCTCGGCGCCACCGTGAGCCGGGCGCTCGGCGACCGCGCCGGCATCCGCCGTTTCGGCAGCGCCCACGCCCCCCTCGACGAGGCGCTGGTGCGCTGCGTGCTCGACTTCAGCAACCGACCCCACGTGGTCTGGGAGATGGCCCCGCTGTCCGGCCGCATCAACGACTTCGACGTCAGCGTGCTCGGCGAGTTCGTGCGCGGCTACGCGCAGACGGCGGGCATCTCGATGCACGTCGACTACCTCCGCGGCGAGAACCTCCACCACATCGCCGAGGCGGCGTTCAAGGCGATGGGGCTGGCCACCCGCGAGGCGCTCGAGCGCATCGGCAGCGCCATCCCCAGCACCAAGGGGGTGCTGTGACCGCCGGCGGGCCGGCCACCCGGATCGCGGTCATCGACTACGGGGTCAGCAACCTCCGGAGCGTCGAGCGCGCGCTGGTCGCGGTGGGCGCCGAGCCGGTGCTCACCCGCGACCCCCGCACCGTCGACGGCTGTGCCGGGGTGGTGCTCCCCGGGGTGGGCGCCTTCGGGGCCGCCGTCGACGCCCTCGACGCCCTCGACCTCCGCACCTCGGTGACGGCGGCGGTGGAGCGGGGGCTGCCCCTGCTCGGCGTCTGCCTCGGCTTCCAGCTGCTCTTCGAGTGGAGCGACGAGAGCGGCGGACGGGCCGGCCTCGGCCTGCTCGGCGGCCGCATCACCCGCATCGACGCCTGCCGGGGCAAGGTCCCGCACATGGGCTGGAACCGGCTCCGCCTGCGCCGGCCGTCGCCGCTGCTCGACGGCGTCGCGGAGGGCACCTGGGCCTACTTCGTCCACTCCTACGCGGCCCCCGCCGACGGCGACGACGTGGTCGCCGGCTGCGAGTACGGCGGCGCCGACCTGGCCGCCGCATGCGCCCGCGCCGGGGTGTACGGTACGCAGTTCCATCCCGAGAAGAGCGGGCCCCACGGCCTGCGCCTCTACGAGAACTTCGTCCGCATCTGTGAGGGCGAACGGGCAGGGACGGAGGCCGAACCCGTGCACGGGCAGGAGCAGGCGGCGTCGTGATCGTCATCCCCGCGGCCGACGTCCGCGGGGGCAGGTGCGTGCGCCTCCTCCGCGGCGACTACACCCACGAGACCGTCTACGCCGAGGAACCCTCGCAGGTGGCCCTGGAGTTCGTCCGCCAGGGCGCCGAGCGGGTGCACCTCGTCGACCTCGACGCCGCCCGCGGGGTTCCCGACGTGCTCTCCCGGGACGCGGTCCGGGCCGCGGTCCGGGCGCTCCGCGACACCGACGCCACCGTGGAGCTGGGCGGCGGGGTGCGCAGCCCGGCGGCGGCGAGCGCCTGGCTGGAGCTGGGCGCCGACCTGATCGTGCTCGGCAGCCTGGCGGTGCGCCGGCCGGAGATGGCGGCGCAGATCTGCCGGGCCCACCCCGGGCGGGTGCTGCTCGGCCTCGACGTCCGCGACGGCGTCGCCCAGGCGCAGGGCTGGACCGAGGCCGCCGGCGACGCCCTCTCCCACCTGCGCCTCTGGGCCGGCTGGAGCGCCGCCGGGGTGGTGCTCACCAACGTGGCCCGCGACGGCGCCCTCACCGGGCCCGACCTGGAGGGGCTGGAGGCCTGCATCGCCGCCTACGAGGGCCCGGTCATCGCCTCCGGAGGGGTGGCGTCGCTCGAGGACCTCATCGCCATCGCCGACACCGGCGCCGCCGGCGCGATCGTCGGCCGCGCCCTCTACGAGGGGAGGGTCGACCTCAGCGCCGCGCTGCGGCTCTTCCCCGCCCGCCCGGCGGCGCAGCGGCAGCAGGGATGAGCCTGGCCCGCCGCGTCATCCCCTGCCTCGACGTCGACGCGGGCAGGGTGGTCAAGGGCACCCAGTTCGTCGACCTCCGCGACGCCGGCGACCCGGCGGAGCTGGCCGCGCGCTACGACGCCGAGGGCGCCGACGAGCTCGTCTTCCTCGACATCACCGCCTCCCACGAGGTCCGCGCCATCCTCCTCGACGCGGTGCGGCGCACCGCCGACGCGCTCTTCATCCCGCTCACCGTGGGCGGTGGCCTGCGCACCCTCGACGACATCGAGGCGATGCTCCGCGCCGGCGCCGACAAGGTGTCGCTGAACAGCGCGGCGCTCGCCGATCCGGCGCTGGTCACCGCGGCGGCGGAGCGCTTCGGCGAGCAGTGCATCGTGGTGGCGATCGACGCCCGGAGCGAGGGCGGCGGGCGCTGGGGGGTGTACACCCACGGCGGCCGCCGGCCCACCGGCCGCGACGCCGTCGCCTGGGCCCGCGAGGCCACCCAGCGCGGCGCCGGCGAGGTGCTGCTCACCAGCATGGACCGCGACGGCACCGGCGACGGCTACGACATCCCCCTCACCGCGGCGGTGGCCCGGGCGGTGCCGGTGCCGGTGATCGCGAGCGGCGGCGCCGGGAATCCCGAGCACCTCCGCGAGGTGCTGATCGAGGGCCTCGCCGACGCCGCGCTCGCGGCCTCGATCTTCCACTTCGCCGCCCATCCCCTTCCCGCCACCAAGGCCTACCTGCGCGACCACGACGTCCCCGTGCGCCTGTAGGAGGGATGCGCGGCATCATGGTGTCATGACCACCTCCCGCGGCCCGGTGCGCATCCCCCGGGCGGCCGAGGCGCTGCGCGTGCCCCTCTGGCAGCGGTCCCAGCAGCGCATGCGCGAGAAGTACGGCTTCGACATGGACGCCGCCGATGCCGTCGACCGCGCCCGCGCGCTCGCCGCCGGGAGGCCCGACGACCCCGAGCCGGCGCTGCTGCTCGGGTCGGTGCTCGCCACCCGGGGCGAGACCGGGCCGGCCGAGGCCGAGGTGCGCCGCGCCCTCGAGATCGCGCCGCGCCTGCCCCGGGCGCACACCACCCTGGCGACCCTGCAGATGCAGCGCGGCGATCGGGAGGAGGCGCTGCGCAGCGCCCGCAACGCCGCCGCGCTCGACAGCGAGGATCCCACCGTTCTCTACAACCTCGGGCTCGCCGAGTGGTTCGCCGGCGAGCGCAGCACCGCCCGCGCGGCCTTCGAGCGCGCCGCCGAGGCGCTCCGCGCGCTCACCGGCGAGCCGCCCCCGGCGCCGCCCTGGTGGCGCCGGCTCGGCCACCGTGGCTGAGCGCCCGGAGCCGCGCTTCGGCGCCGACGGCCTGGTCTGCGCGGTCGTCCAGGACGCCGCCGGGGGTGCCGTGCTGATGGTCGCGTGGATGGATCGCGAGGCCTGGGAGCGCACCCTCGCCGACGGCTACGCCACCTTCTTCAGCCGCTCCCGCGGGCGCCTCTGGCGCAAGGGCGAGACCAGCGGAAACGTGATGCGGGTGCGCGCGGTGCGGCTCGACTGCGACCGGGACACGGTGCTGCTGGAGGTCGACCCCGCCGGCCCCGCCTGCCACACCGGCGCGCCCACGTGCTTCTTCGAGAAGGTCGAGGTGGCGGAGCCGGCGGGGTGATCACCCCGACCGCCTCGCCGCCACCCACCTCGCCGCCTGCCGAGCTTATGCCAGGAAAGACTGGTCTTAGAATGGGGAAATGACCCGAGACCACCGGGACCGCCAGATCGGAGCCATCGCGGCCCTTGGGGAACGCGCTCGGCGGGCGCTGTACGAGTACGTCGTCTCTCAGCCCGAGCCCGTCAGCCGCGACCAGGCCGCCCAGGCAGTGGGCGTCGGGCGGCCCCTGGCCGCGTTCCACCTCGACCGCCTGGTGCACGAGGGGCTGCTCGAACCGAGCTACCGGCGGCTCAGCGGTCGCAGCGGGCCCGGTGCCGGTCGAACCAGCAAGCTCTACCAGCGTGCGTCCGCGGAGGTCAGTGTCAGCCTCCCACAACGGGAATATGAGCTCGCGGCCCGCCTGCTGGTGACGGCGATCGCCGCTTCGCACGTCGAGGAGCCGCGAGAGCGCCTCGACGAGGCAGCTCACGAGCTCGGTGAGAAGATCGGACATGGAGCCCGCGACCTGTGTGGCCGGCGGGCGAGCCGCCGGCGGCTCCGAGAGGCGGCGCTGACCATGCTTGGTGAGCGGGGCTTCGAGCCCTACGTCGACCCTGAGGGCGCCGTGCGTCTCCGCAACTGCCCCTTTCACGCGCTGGCCACCGATCAGCCCGAGCTCGTGTGCGGGATGAACTTCGCGCTCATCCAGGGGATGGTGAGCGGCCTCGGCGACGAGGCGGGGGGCGAGGCAGTGCTCGACCCCGCGCCCGATCTTTGCTGCGTCGCTCTGAGAGGGTGGTCCTGAGGCTACTAACGCCAGTCACGACTGGTTATACTGTGAGGAGCAGGGCGCCTAGGGCAAGCAAATCCTGGCGTTGGAACGAATCTCGCTGATCACAGGGGGTCAGGCCGTGGCTGAGTCGCTGCTCGACCGGGTGATCCGCAGGCAGGCCTGGATGGACGGCCTGGCAGGGGCGATCCAGGGCGGCGTGGGCGCCGTCTACGGTGTTCTGGGCAAGCCGGGGCGGTGGCTCAAGGACCTCCTGCACGGCACCAGGATCCTCGGCCACCCGCTGCATCCGGCGGTGACCGACCTGCCGATGGGCGCCTGGACCGCCGGCGTGGTCGCCGACTATGCGGCGCACCTCACCCCGAGGATCGGAACCGAGGCGGGCGATATCGCCCTCGCGGTCGGGCTCGGTGGCGCCGTGCTCTCAGCTCTGACCGGGTATACCGACTTCCATGAGACGTTCGGCCAGGAGCGACGCATCGCGCTGCTTCACGGGGGGCTCATGACCGTTGTCCTCGGCATCGAGGGTTTCTCCCTCGGGATGCGCTGGTGGGCAGGCGAGGGCGCCCACCCGACGGCGGTGGTTCTGTCCACTGCCGGCCTCGGTCTGGCGGTGGCCGCGTCGTGGCTGGGCGGCCACCTCGTCTTCGGCATCGGGACCACGGTGAACCGCTCCGCCTTCCTCGAGGGCCCCGAGGACTTCGTGGCTGTGGGCACTCCCGGCGACTTCGCCGAGGGCCAGATGCGCGCCGTCGATGCGAGCGGCATGCAGGTACTCGTGGTGCGTCTCCAGGGACGGCTCCATGCCATCTCCGACGTCTGCTCGCACGCCGGCGGACCGCTCCATGAAGGATCCCTCCAGGGCGACACCGTCATCTGCCCCTGGCACGCTTCTCGCTTCTGCGTCAGGGACGGTCGCGTCGAGGGTGGGCCGGCAACCTTCAGCCAGCCGTCGTTGGTGGTTCGTGAAAACAGAACCGCGGTCGAGGTGAAGTTGGAGGCGCCTCTTCATTGAGCGCCAACGGCCACCTCTCCCTACCCCTCCGACCGTCGCGTGCCTCCGGCGGTTGTGGCAGTGTCTCCAGCCGCGAGGGAGCCATGTCTCTCGCGGATGCCGACACACCGGCACTGATCGAGGGGGTGCTCAGTCGGTTGGGCGAGGATCCCACCCGCGAAGGGCTGCTCCGAACTCCTGAGCGTGTGGCCAGGAGCCTCGAGTTCCTGACCAGCGGCTACCACGAGGACGTCCACCGAGTGCTCAACGGCGCGATCTTCGCCGAGCAGTACTCCGAGATGGTCGTGGTGAAGGACATCGAGCTGTACAGCCTCTGCGAGCACCACATGCTCCCCTTCTACGGCAGGGCTCACGTCGCCTATGTGCCGGATGGGCGGGTGGTCGGGCTGAGCAAGCTGCCACGGCTCGTCAACGTCTTCGCCCGGCGCCTGCAGGTGCAGGAGCGGCTTACCGTGGAGATCGCCGAGGCCCTCGACGAGGCTCTCGCGCCTCGGGGCGTGGGCGTGGTCATCGAGGCCGCGCACCTCTGCATGATGATGCGCGGGGTGCAGAAGCAGAACAGCCACTCCGTCACGTCCAGCATGCGTGGCGTGTTTCTCACCGATCCGAGGAGCCGCGGCGAGTTCCTCGAGCTCACCGGTCGGGGACGTGGAAGGTGAGAAGCTCGTGACCGATTCGAGCGACGATGAGTCGACAGCCCACGTACGACAGGGAGACGCGTGATGTGTGACAGCTGCGGTTGCTCGTCGACCGCCCAGCCCGAGCCGGAGCCCGACGAGGACACCGAGACGAGCAGGTAGGCGTGACGGTGAGGCGCCCAGGTGACGCCTCACCGTCAGCGGCGGACCCATCCACCGCGCCGGAGATCGAGCGCGCCCGGATCGGCACCGGTGGCGGTCCCGGGACGGGGCGGTAGACTGGTCGGGATTCAGGAGAGGAGAGCGGACCGGTCGCGGCGGGCCCAGCCTGGTGCCCCCCGGTTCCCCGTGAGAATGCCCGGCTCGACCCGACATCCGGACCACCCGAGGCCGACCCGCCGCCTCCGCGGCCGGGGCGTGCTCGCCCTGCCGGCGCTGCTGGCGCTGCTGGCGTCGCCGCTCGCCGCCGCGCTGCTGCCGCCGCCGCTGGTGGCGCAGGCGGCCGACTGCCCGCTGCCGCCGGATCTCTGCCCCCCCGCCTCGAGCCCGCC
>DASXNK010000102.1 GCA_036495095.1 Candidatus Dormiibacterota bacterium
GTCGCCGCCGCCGGGTGCCCCCGGACCGCCGGGGGGCAGCACCACCGCCATCAGCGCGAGGTCCCGGGCATGCCCGGCGGGCGCTCCGCCGCAGGCAGCGCCCACTCGATGTTGTGGGTGAAGGCGACCGGCTCGCCGAAGGAGACGTAGTCCCTGCGCAGGGGGTGACCCTCCCAGTCGTCGGGGAGGAGGATCCGGCGCAGGTCGTGGTGACCGGTGAACCGGATGCCGAGCAGGTCGTAGCACTCGCGCTCGTGCCAGTCCATGCCGCAGAACTCACCCTCGAGGGAGGGCACGGTGGGGTCGTCCTCCGGCACCTGCACCACCAGCCGGCAGACGTCGTTGTGCCGCAGTGAGCGCAGCTGGTAGACGACGTCGTAGCGGGGCGCGTCGGGCTCGCGGTCGGGCCAGTCGACGGCGGTCACGTACACCGGCATCGTGTACAGCCCCTCGGGGTCGTCGCGGAGCAGCGCGCAGGCGTCGACGAGCGACTCGCGACGGATCACGACCGTCTCCTCGCCGCGGCCCTGCTCGCGCCGCACCACCGCATCGGGGAGGCGGGCGGCGAGCAGCGCGGCGGCGCGGGCACCGGCATGCGGAGGGGCCGCCGAGGCGGAGTCGGGGGTGGTGGTCAGGGTGGTCTACCCGCGCAGTGACGCCGGCTCGCCGGCGATCTTCTTCTGGAGCTTCACCACGGCGTCGAGCAGCCCCTCGGGCCGGGGCGGGCAGCCGGGCAGGTAGATGTCCACGGGGACGACCTTGTCGACGCCCTGCACGATCGCGTAGTTGTTGAACATTCCACCGCAGGACGCGCACGCGCCCATGCTGATCACCCACTTGGGCTCCGGCATCTGGTCGTAGATCTGCCGGAGCACCGGGGCCATCTTCTGGGAGACGCGACCGGCGACGATCATCAGGTCGGCCTGGCGCGGGGAGGCGCGGAACACCTCGGCGCCGAAGCGCGACATGTCGTAGCGGCTGTTGCCCACCGCCATCATCTCGATGGCGCAGCAGGCCAGCCCGAACAGCGCCGGCCACAGCGAGCTGTAGCGTCCCCACGCGATCACCTTGCCGACGGTGGTGGTGATGACCCCGGTCTGCACCGCGGTGCGCTCGCGCTCGCCGGTGCGGGGGAGGGGGATCGCGGGCGTGTCGGACTGCGCGAGGTGCGCTCCCGGCAGCACCAGCCTGGACCGCGGCTCGTTCAGTCCCATCGCAGCGCGCCCTTGCGCCAGACGTAGGTCAGCGCCACCAGGAGGGTGAGGATGAAGATGCCGATCTCCACCAGTCCGAAGATCTTGAGGTCGCGCACCACCGTGGCCCACGGGAAGAGGAACACCGACTCCACGTCGAAGATGATGAAGAGCATCGCGGTGACGTAGAAGCTGACCGAGAAGCGGCGGCGCGCCGACTCGACGGGCATGATCCCGCACTCGTAGGGCAGCTCCTTCTCCGGCGACGGCTTGCGCGGGCCGACCAGGGAGTTGAGCAGCTGGACGCCTCCGCCAAAGGCGACACAGATCGCCAGAAAGACGAGGATGGGTGCGTAATCGGACAGCATTGCGTGGTGCATGCTACCAAAGGGTCCCGCCGCGGCCGCCGCGCCGCCGACCGGCCCTGAACCGCGCAAACGCGCCAAAAGAGGGCCCGCGTGCAGCCCGTCCCCACCACCGTCCCGGCCCTGGTCACGGGCGCCTAGCGGAGGGTCGCGGGGCTCCCGGTCGGCACCAGCTCCACCGCGACCTCGCCGGCGGCGATCGGCGCGGGGGTGCCGTCGGCGAGGAGCAGGCGGGGCGGGCCCTTGGCGTCCTGGGTCCAGGTTGCCGTGTAGGCCATCCCTGCGGCGAACACCTGAGCCGGGCCGCTGCCGGTCAGGGTGTGGTCGAGGCCCACCACCCCGTTGACGTCGACCACCTCGGGGGCGGGCTTCACCGGCACCTGGAGGACGACCACCGTGGGCACCACCAGCGGCTTGGCGGTGGCGCCGTCGAGCAGCGGGCCGGTGCGGGGCTCGCTGCGGGCGAAGCCCTCCGGGGTCCAGGTGAAGACCGGCTGCTCGAAGGGCGAGATCGGCACCGCCAGCGAGTGCAGCGGCGCACCCGGCGGGGGCGGCACCCCCGGCGCCAGCCGCGGCCACAGCGCGTAGGCGGCCGGCGGGTCGCCCACCCGGGCGAGCAGGTCGGCGATGTGGCGGCCGTCGGTGTAGAGGTTGTGGGGCGGGTAGCGGCTGCCGATCCGGAAGAGGTCGCCGAAGGAGGTGTCCTCGTCGTAGTGGCGCATCCCCGACTGCCGCAGCCGGCCCTCGATGTAGTCCGAGGCCCCCGAGTACATCAGCACGGCGTTGTAGAGGCCGAGCAGCGCCACCGTGGCGATCCGGGCACTGCGCACCGGTCCCACCTGCCCGGCGGGAGGCGTGAAGTACAGGGCGCTGAACCGCGAGATCCCGCCCTCGGCGCTGTACTCGTAGAGCACCGCCGCCTCGCCGAGGCCCCGCTGCGGCCGCGCGTCCGGGGAGTTCTCGACCTGGACGATCACCGGGTTGCGGAGCGCGTCGGGGTTCGGGGTGGGCGACGGCGTCGCCGTGGCCGCCGGGGAGACCGTGGACGCGGCCGGGATCCGGGCGGCCGGGCCGGGCGGCTGGGCTCCGCAGGCGGAGAGCAGGAGGACGCCGAGCACGGCGACGAGACCATGCCTGCGGGACGCGGGCGCCGCCGGTCTCACCACGGCGGGGGATTGTGGCGGATCCGGCGGCGCCCTGCAGGCCCCGACCGAGACACCCGCTATGCTCCCCGGCCGTGAACCCGTGGCTCGACCGTTTCGCCGCCGGCCTCGTCGACGCCGGGCCGCCCGAGATCGACCGCGACGAGGCGGCGCTGATCCTCGAGCTCGCCGGCGCGGCGGCGCGCAGCTCCGGGGCCCGGCAGTTCGCCCCGCTGGCCACCTGGCTGGCCGGGCGGGTCACCGCCGGGGCCGACCGCGACGCCCGCCTCAGCCTGCTCCGCCGCGCCTGCGAGGCGGCCACCGCCGCCGGCGCCGCCGAGGAGGGGCTTCAGCTCGACTGATCGAGGACGACGACCGACTCGGGCGGGAGGACGAGGCCGTCGCCGTCGCGGCAGGGGGGATCGGCGGAGGCGAGCAGCACCTCGCCCCAGCCCCGGGTCCCCCCGGGGATCCGGGCCGGCCGGGCTCCGAGATTGGCGGCGACGGTGACCCCGTGCCGCTCCATCACCAGCCAGCGGTCCTCCTCGTCGACCCGCACGCACACCGCGCTGAGGTCGCCGTCGCGGAGCGCGGGCAGGCGCCGGCGGAGCGCGATCAGCTCCCGGTGCCAGGCGAGCAGGCCGGCGTGGGGCTCGCGGCCGGCCTCGTCCCAGTCCAGCCGTGAGCGGGTGAAGCTCGACTCCTCCTGGGGGTCGGGCACCGCCGACTCGTCCCAGCCGAAGGCGGCGAACTCGCGCTTCCGCCCCTGGCTGACCGCCTTGGCGAGCATCGGGTCGACGTGGTCGGTGAAGTAGAGGAAGGGGGTGGACGCGCCCCACTCCTCGCCCTGGAAGAGCATCGGGACGAAGGGCGCGGTGAGCACCAGGGCGGCGCCGACCCGGAGCAGCCCGGTGCTCATCAGCGCCGCGCTGCGCTCCCCGCAGGCCCGGTTGCCCACCTGGTCGTGGTTCTGCAGGCAGACCACGAAGCGGTCGCCGCCGAGGTCGCCGATCGGCCGCCCGTGACGCCGCCGCCGGAAGCGGGAGTACCGGCCGTCGAAGACGAACGCGCGGCGCAGCGCCCTGGCGATGTCCTCGAGGCGGCCGTAGTCGGCGTAGTAGCCGGTGCGCTCGCCGGTGAGGGCGGCGTGGAGGGCGTGGTGGAAGTCGTCGCTCCACTGCGCGTCGAGACCGTGGCCGCCCCGCTCGCGGTCGCGCACCAGCCGGGGGTCGTTGAGGTCGCTCTCGGCGATCAGCCACAGCCGGCGGCCGAGCTCGGCCTCGAGCGCGGCCACCCGGGTGGCCAGCTCCTCGAGGATGTGCACCGCCGAGGTGTCGACGATGGCATGCACCGCGTCGAGGCGGAGCCCGTCGAGGTGGTAGTCGCGCAGCCACATCAGCGCGTTGTCGACGACGAAGGCGCGCACCTCGTCGCTCTCCTCGCCGTCCAGGTTGATCGCCTCGCCCCATGGGGTGCGGTAGCGGTCGGTGAAGTAGGGGCCGTAGGCGCCGAGGTAGTTGCCGTCGGGGCCGAGGTGGTTGTAGACGACGTCGAGCACGGCGGCGAGGCCCCGTGCGTGGCAGGCGTCGACCAGCCGGCGCAGCCCCTCGGGGCCGCCGTAGGCGTGGTGGGGGGCGTAGAGGGCGACCCCGTCGTAGCCCCAGCCGCGCTCCCCGGGAAACTCGGCGACGGGCATGATCTCGACCGCGGTCACCCCCAGCGCGACGAGGTGGTCGAGACGGGCCGCGGCGGCGTCGAAGGTGCCCTCGGGGGTGAAGGTGCCGACGTGGAGCTCGTAGATCACCGCCTCGGCGAGCTCGGCGCCGCGCCAGCCGGCGTCGCCCCAGGCGTGGGCGGCGTGGTCGACGCTGCGCGAGGGTCCGTGGACGCCCTCGGGCTGGTGGGGCGAGCGCGGGTCGGGGAGGCCCGGGCCGCCGTCGGGCGACAGCCGGTAGTCGGTGCCCGGCGCCAGCGGATCGTCACCGCTCCACCAGCCGCCGTCGAGGGGTCGCAGCGGGTGGCGCCCGTCGGGCAGCTCGACGTCGAGCCTCCGCGCCCGGGGCGCCCAGACCCGCGGCTCGCCCCGCCCTCCCGGGGTCACGCGCGCACCAGCAGAGCGCCCGGGAACTCGCCGAGCAGGGCGGCGGCGGCGACCTCGCCCTCGAGCACGCCGGCGCCGCCGAGCCGGTCGCGCCACCGGCCCGGGGGCAGCGCGATGGTGGTGCCGCCCCAGCCGCCGGAGGGGTCGGTGCCGCGACGGTCGGCCACCGCCACCACCGCTGCGGGCTCACCCCGGGAGAAGGCCACGACCCGCCCCGCCTGGGGCCCGTCGACCGCCAGCGGGGTGTACGCCGCGTCCGCTGCGAAGGCCCCGGCCAGCTCCCCCCGCACCGCCAGCGCCCGCTGGATCAGCAGCAGCTTGGCCAGCCCGGAGCCGGCATCGGCGGCCAGGGCGTCCGCGGGGGTGAGGCCGGCGCCTCCGAGCAGGCGGCGGCGGAGGTCGAAGTCGACGGGGCGGCGGTTGTCGGGGTCGACCAGGCTCAGGTCCCAGAGCTCGGTGCCCTGGTAGACGTCGGGCACCCCGGGCGCGGTGAGCTTGAGCAGCGTCCAGGCCAGCGAGAGCCGCCGGCCCCAGCCGGCCAGCGGCTCGACGAAGGCGGCCACGTCGGTCATCAGCGCCGCGTCCGCCAGCACCCCGACGGCGAAGTCGCGCACGGCGGCATCGTAGGCGGGGTCCGGCCGGGTCCAGGTGGTGCGCACCGCCGCCTCGCGGGTCGCCTTCTCCAGGTACGCGGTGAGCCGGCCGGCGTCGATGGGGTGCGCCCCCAGCAGGGTCTGGTAGAGCACGTACTCGGTGTCGGGGTCGACCGCGGCGGGGCGGTAGGCGGCGCTGGCGGCCGACCAGCGGCGCACCGCATCGGCCCAGCGATCGGGGATCTCCGAGAGCACGCAGAGCCGGGCGCGCACGTCCTCGCTGCGCTTGGTGTCGTGGGTGGTGGTGGTCCGCAGGCCGCGGTCGCCCCGCCGCACCCAGCCCGCGCAGGCGGCGTGGAAGGCGCCGACCTCGACCCCGAAGCAGGCGGGGTCGCCGCCCACCTCGTTGAGTGCGAGCAGCCGGTTCCAGCGGTAGAGCGCGGTGTCCTCCTTGCCCTTGGCCATCACCGCCGGGCTCAGCTGCTGCACCCGCGCCGCCAGCTCCATGCCCTCCCCCGCGAAGCGGCCGCAGAGGCTGTCGGCGAGCAGGTCGAGGAGGTCGCCGCGCCCCCCGGGGAGGCGCTGGCGGGCCCGGGCCACCGCGATGCCCACCCGGGCGGCGTCCTCCGGCGTGCACCGCCCCGTGACCGGGTCGACGTAGGCGCGGTAGACGTCGAGCTCGGCGATCACCGCGGTGAGCACCTCCTGCAGCTCCTCGAGGCCGGGCACCGAGGCGACCCCGGCGTCGGCGGCCACCCGCGCCAGCCGCGCCGCCAGCCGGGTCACGTCGCTGCGCAGCTCGCCGCCGAGCACCTCGAGCCGGGCCCGGTGGACGCAGTGCGCGAAGCTCTCGGTGTGCCCGGTGAAGCCGGCGTGGAGATCGTCGAGCGGCACCCTGCCGGCGGGGTCGACGCTGAGCGCGTCGAGCAGCGCCGCGAACTCGTAGCCGGTGGTGCCGTCGGTGCGCCACTCGGCGGGCAGCCGCTCGTCCTGCTCGAGGATCTTCTCCACCACCACCCAGCCGGCCCCGGTGGCCTCCTGAAGCCGCTCCAGGTAGCGGGCGGGGTCGCGCAGGCCGTCGACGTGGTCGACCCGCAGCCCGTCGACGCTGCCCTCGCGCACCAGCCCGGCGATCAGCCCGTGGACGGCGTCGAAGACCCGCGGCTCCTCCACCCGCACCCCGGCGAGCGAGGTGATGGTGAAGAAGCGGCGGTGGTTGAGCCGGGTGGCGGCATCCCTCCAGTCGGCGATCAGCCAGTGCTGGCGGTCGGCGAGGGCAAGCAGCGACTCGGGGTCGGCGGAGGTGCGCTCCAGCTCCCGGTCGAGGGCGGCGGCCACGGGCGGCGCGGCGGCGGTCGCGGTGAGATCCTCCCACCACCGCCGCCGGGCGGTGAGGCCGGCCTCGCCGCTGCCGAGGCCGGCGGCGGCGGCGCGGGCGCAGGCGGCGAGCGCCCCGGCGCCGGGGGCCGCCGCGGCGGCCTCGAGCAGGTCGACGAGCGAGCCGGGCGCGAGCGGGATCCGGCTGTCGAAGTAGGCGAGCCGGAGCCTGCCCCCCGAGCGCTCCAGGCGCAGCTCGCCGCGGCGGGCGACCGCATCGGGGGTGTCGCCGAGCACGGGGAGGAGCACCCGGCCGCGCAGCTCCGGCTGGGGCGGGTCCCACTCGATGTCGAAGACCTCCGCGAAGGGACTGTCCTGCCCGGCCTCGAGGACGTCGGCCCACCACGGGTTGGCGCGCGCGTCCGTGGACATGTGGTTGGGCACGATGTCGACGAGCAGGCCCAACCCGGCGGCGCGCAGCGCCTCGACCAGGCGGCGGAACCCCTCGGCGCCCCCCAGCTGCTCGCTGATCCGGGTGGGATCGGCGACGTCGTACCCGTGCTCGCTGCCCGGCACCGCCTGGAGGATCGGCGAGGCGTACAGGTGGCTGATCCCCAGCTCGGCGAGGTAGGGCGCGAGCGCGGCGGCCTCGTCGAAGCCGAAGCCGGGGCGAAGCTGGATGCGGTAGGTGGCGCGGGGCGAGGGGGGGCTCACCGGAGGCGCCTGGCCAGCTCGCGGAGCGGCGGCGCCAACGCCTCGCCGAAGGTCGGGAACGGCTGGATCATGCCGGCGGCGACCTCGACGGGCACGCAGGCGTGGATGGCGAGCGCCGCCTGCCCCATCCACGAGTCGGCCCCCGGTCCCACCGCGCTCGCGCCCACCAGCACCCGCCGGGCGCGGTCGGCGACCAGCACCAGGCAGCCGCGGGTGGGCTCGGCGGCGCCCTCGGTGAGCGCGCGGGCGGTCTGGCCGACGTCGAAGGAGGCGGTCTCCACCTCGATGCCCCGCTCCCGCGCGGCTGTGGCGGTGAGGCCGGCGGCGGCCAGCGGCGGATGGGTGTAGACCGCCCGGGGCAGGGCCCGGTAGTCGGCGCGGGCGGGCTCGCCCATGAGATTCCGGGCGATGATCGAGCCCTGGTACCCGGCGGTGTGGGTGAACGGGGCGACACCGGTGACGTCGCCGGCCGCCCAGAGATGCTCGACCCCAGGAACCGCGCAGCGCTCGTCGACCCGCAGCGCCCCGTCCTCCACGTCCACGCCCAGGACGTCCAACCCCAGTCCTCCGACCCGCGGCCTCCGGCCGGTGGCCAGGATCACACGCTCGACCTCGATGCCGCCCCCGCCCTCGAGCAGCAGCAGGGCGCCGGGACCGGGGCTGGCGACCCGTGCCTCGGCGACCGTGGTCTCCAGCCGCACCTCCACCCCGGCACGCCGCAGCGACCCGAGCAGCACCTCGGAGACCAGCGGCTCCTCCTTCGCGAGCACCCGCGGCGCGTTCTCCACCAGCACAACCCGGCTGCCGAAGGCGGCGAGCACCTGGGCGAGCTCGCAGCCCACCGGCCCGCCGCCCAGGACGGCCACCGAGGCGGGCAGGTCGGCGCTGCTCAGGGCGTCGTCGCTGGTCCAGGTGGGCACCGCGTCCAGCCCCGGCAGCGCCGGGACCGCCGCCACCGACCCGGTGGCGACCACGAGGTCGCGGTACCCGACCTCGGTGCCGTCGACGTCGACCACCCCGGGCCCGGCCACCCGGCCGCGGCCGCGGAGGAGCGCGACCCCGGCCCGCTGCAGGCTCCGGGCCGCCCCGGTGTCGTCGCGGCCGTCGGCGATGCGGTCGCGCCGGGCCACCGCGGCGGCGTAGGCGGCACGCCCGTCGCCGGGGTCGCACCCGGGCGCGGCGGCGGCGCCGAAGGCCACCGCGTCGCGGAGCATCCCGCGGACCTCCGCGGACCGCAGCATCGCCTTGCTGGGCATGCAGGCGACATACGGGCACTCGCCGCCGACGCGGTGCATCTCCACCACCGCCACGGCGCGCCCGCGGAGGTTCTGCCACACCCCCTCGGCGGCCGAGCCGGAGCCCAGCACGACGACGTCGTACTCCTCCATCAGGCGGGCAGCGGGTCGGGGATGGGCGGCCCCGGCGCGGGGAGAATCGGCGACGGTGTCGGGTCGGGCTCGGTGGGCAGCTCCGGGGGCTTCGGCCCCGGCAGCGTCGGCGGGTCGCCGGGCAGGGGCGGCGGGGTGGGCATCCCCGCCGCGACCCCGGTCACCGCCGCCCCGCGGAGACGGTCTCGAGCATCCGCAGCGCCTCCCGCGAGAAGGCGGGGATGTCGTCGGGCTTGCGCGAGGTGACCAGGCGGCGGTCGACCACCACCTCCTCGTCGACCACGTCGGCGCCGACCTGCTCGAGGTCGTCCTGGATGGTGAGCCAGGCGGTCATCCGGCGGCCGCGCACCACCCGTGCGGTCATCAGCAGCTGGGGACCGTGGCAGATCGCGAACACCGGCCGCTCGCTGGTGAAGAAGGCCCGGGTGAAGTCGACCATGCGGCGGTCGGCCCGGAGGTGGTCCGGCGAGTAGCCGCCGGGGATGAGGAGGGCGTCGAAGTCGCCGGCGGAGACGTCGTCGATGCCGCGCTCGGCGACGACCCGCTCCTCCCCCTTCTTGCCGAGCAGCTCCCTGCCCTTCTCGAGGCCGATCACGATCACCTCGTGGCCGGCCCGGCGGAGGGCGTCCCAGGGGCCGCGAAACTCCGAATCCTCGAAATCGCCGTCGAGGACGCATGCAACGCGCATGGCGATGTTCCTCCTGATCACGTCATGGCTTATCTGATCATTACGTGGTCAGGAAAGTGTACATCGTCACTGTATCGCCGGGATCTCCCCCCGATCGTCGACGGGGCGGTGCCCGAGCCGCCGCAGCAGTGAGTCGAAGACCTCGCGGGGCTGCGCGCCGGGGAGGATCACCCGCTGGTCGATGGCCCAGGCGGGCACCCCGGTGACCCCGTTGCGCAGCGCCGCCCGGGTCGAGGCCTCGACCCGTGCCGCCAGCTCCTCGGAGTCGAGGGCGGCGCGCGCGTCGGCCTCGGGGATGCCCACCGCGCCGGCCTCCTCCACCAGCACCCCGGGGTCCCCGATGTCGCGCCGGCGCGACCAGTAGCCGGTGATGAGCCGGGTGTGGAGGGCGTCGTGGACGCCGCGGTCTCGGGCCAGCTCGGTGAGCCGCAGCGCCCGGCTGGAGTTCGGCACCCGGTCGGGCGGCGGGTCGTACACGAACCCCGCGCCCTCGATCAGGCCGCGGATGTGGTCGGAGAAGTCCGCCCCGTACCGGGCCAGCAGCTCGCTGCGGGGAAGCCCCTCGGGCGGGTACTCCGGGTGGAGGTCGAACGGCCTCCAGTCGACGGTGGCGCCGTACCGGCGCTCCAGCCACGTGGCCCGCTCCAGGCCGACGTAGCAGAAGGGTCAGATGTAGTCGCTCCACACCACGATGTGCGGCGTGGAGACGGCGGTTCCGGTCGTCATGGACGCAATCCTACGCGCCGGTTCCGAGCCACGCCGCCGCCGCCCGCCAGGCTCGGCTCTCCGGGTCGATCGTGTCGGCGTGCCCGACCCCGGGCAGGGTGACCAGCTCGACCGGGTCGCCGGCGGCGCGGGCGGCCTCGGCGTGGTCGCGGCTCATCGCCACCGGCACCCGGTCGTCGAGCTCGCCGTGCACCAGCAGCTGGGGGACGCCGAGCGGCAGCAGCGCCCGCGGCGAGGCTCGCCGGTAGCGCTCCGGCAGATCCTCGGGGGTGCCGCCGAGCAGCTCGACCGCGGCGCCGCCGCCCAGCCCCAGCCGGGCCGCCGCGGCCAGGTCCGAGACCGCGGCGAGCGCCACCACCGCGGCGATGCCGGGACGGGTCGCCAGCCAGAGGGCGAGCTGGCCGCCGGCGGAGTGGCCCACCGCCACCACCCGCCGGTGGTCGACACCGTCCACCCGGGCGAGGGCGTCGACCGCGGCGGCGCAGTCCTCGAGGGTGCCCGGCCAGCCGCCCCCGGGAGCGCCGAGACGCCGGTACTCGACGTTCCAGGTGGCCCATCCGCGGCGGTGGAGATCGCCGCTGAGCGCGTGCATCAGGTCGGCCCCCCACGGCATCCGCCAGAAGCCGCCGTGGAGGAGCACCGCGACCGGGTGCGGCCCCGGGCCCGGCGGCAGGCGGAGGTCCGCCCACCGGTCGGGACCGGGGCCGTAGGGATGGCGCCGCGCCGCGATCCCGCAGTCCCGGGCGAGATGGGCGTAGGGCTCGGGGTACACGCCTCTATGTCACCGCGGCGCGCACCGCGTACTCGGGGCGGCGGTGAGCGCCGGTGGCGAGCACCTCGCGGAGCGCCTCGACCGCGTCCCAGGCGTCGACGTGGCGCAGGTAGAGCGGGGCGAGGCCGAGACGCACGATGTCCGGGGCACGGAAGTCGCCGATGACCCCGCGGTCGATCAGCGCACGCACCACCCCATAGCCGTCGGCGTGGCGGAGCGACACCTGCGAGCCCCGCCGCGCCGCCTCGCGAGGCGACGCGAGCTCGAGCCCGAGGCCCGCACAGCGCTCGTCGACCAGCCGCACCAGCAGGTCGCCGAGCCGCATCGACTTGGCGCGCACCTCGCCGAGGTCGACCTCCGCCCAGAGGTCGAGCGCCGCCTCCAGCGCCGCCATGGCGAGGATCGGCGGGGTGCCGCACAGGAAGCCCCCGACCCCGGGCGCGGGGCGGTATCCGGGCTCGAGGGCGAACGGCTCGGCGTGGCCCATCCACCCCCGCAGGGGGGAGACCACCCGGTCGTGGAGCCGGCCGGCGACGTAGAGGAAGGCGGGGGCGCCGGGGCCGCCGTTGAGGTACTTGTAGCCGCAGCCCACGGCGAGGTCGGCGCCGCAGCCGCCCAGGTCGAGGGGCAGGGCGGCGGTGCTGTGGGAGAGGTCCCAGAGGCTGAGGGCGCCGTGGTCGCGGGCGGCGGCGCTGAGGCCGGCCATGTCCTGCACCGCGCCGGTGGCGTAGTCGACGTGGGTGACCATCAGCACGGCGGTGTCGGCGTCGAGCGCCGCCGCCAGGCCGGCGGCGGGCACGGTGCGCAGCTCGCACCGCCCCTCGAGCAGCTCGCACAGCCCCTGGGCGACGTAGAGGTCGGCCGGGAAGTTGTCCTCGTGGCTGAGGATGACCCGCCGCCCCGGCCGCGCCCGCACCGCGGCGCCGAGCAGCTTGAACAGGTTCACGGAGGTGCTGTCGGCGACCAGCACCTCGCCGGGCAGGGCGCCCACCAGCGGCGCCACCCGGTCGCCGAGCCGCCGGGGCGCGTCGATCCACCCCGCCGCGGTCCAGCTGCGGATCAGGCCCCTCCCCCACTCCTCGGTCACCATCGTGGCGAGCCGCGGGGGGGTGGCCGCGGGCAGCGCCCCCAGGCTGTTGCCGTCGAGGTACACGACGCCGTCGTCGAGGAGGAAGCGCTCCCGCATCGGCGCCAGCGGGTCGGCGGCGTCGAGGGCGGCGCAGGCCTCGCGGTCGAGGAGCCCGTACGGCAGACCGGTCACATCTCCACTCCGGATGCTCAGCAGGCGTCGATGGCGACGATCACCCCGGAGGGCGAGTCGGCCGCGGCCAGCCTCCCGTCGGGGAGCACGGCCAGGCCCTGGGGCTCGCCGAGGCCGGTGGCGAGGGTGCGGTCGGCGCCGCCGGCGGGGTCGACGGCGAGCACCGAGTGGCCGCCGAGGGCGGTCACGTAGAGCAGGCCCCGGTGGAGCACGACGTCGTCGAGGTCGCCGAGCCGGCCGACCGCGCTCACCCGGCCGGCGGGATCCACCCGCAGCAGGCCCGGTGAGACCTCGGCGGCGACGTAGACCGAGCCGTCAGGGGCGGCGGCGGCGCCCACCACCCGGCCCAGGCCGGTGGCCAGGGTGACCATCGGCCCGCCGTCGAGGGGAAGGGCGCGCAGCGCCCCGGCGGCGCTGTCGGGGATCAGCAGCCGCCGCCGGGCGGCGTCGAGGGCGATGTTGTCGATGCCGAGGCGACCGCCCGCAGGCGGCAGCGTCGCCAGCGGGCTGACCGCGGGATCGGGCGGGCGGAGCGTCACCAGGCGGTTCGTCCGCTGCTCGGAGAGGACCATGCGGCCGTCGTCGAGCAGCACCATCCCCTCGGGGCCCCGGGGGTCGTCGACGCGGATCACGGCGCGGCCGCCGGCGTCGACCCGGGCCAGATGACCGTTGTCCGGGTCGCTGACCCAGAGGCCGCCCTCGGGCGCCACCAGCAGGTCGTCGGGGCGGAGCGGGGGCCGCGCCAGCACCGGCAGCGCCGCCAGCGACCGGGCCGGCGGGCAGCGGTCGAGCGAGCCCGCGGCCGGCGCCGGCGCCGAGGCCCCCGCCGGCGAGGCCGGCGCCGAGAGCGGCGGCGCCGGGGCGCGCGGCGTCGTCGCCGGCGGCGGGGCGGCGGACGAGCAGGCGGCCAGCACCACCGCGGCGGCGGCGATCACCCAGGCTCTGACATCGGACACATCCATCGTGGGTCCCGCTGCGTACCGGTCTTCGGGCCGCCTGCGCCACCATCCCCTGAGCAGGCGGCCCATCCACCTCCCCTCGGGACGTGGACGCGTCGCTACATTAGGCCGCGAGGGCGGGACCGCACCGAGCAGGGAGGCGGCCGAGGATGAGCGACGCACCACGGGTCGAGATCGCCGGAAGCGAGCGCACCCCGCTGCCCCAGGACCGGCGCGTCGGCCGCGCCGACCCGGGTCAGCGCCTCGAGGTGACGGTGCTGCTGCGCCGCCGCGGAGCCCTCCCCGAGCCGGGCCCGGCCCAGCCCCACCTCCGGCGGCGGCAGCTCGAGGAGCTGGCCGGCGCCGACCCCGCGGACATCGAGCGGGTGGAGGCGTTCGCCCACGAGAACGGCCTCGAGGTGGTCGAGGCCAGCCCGGCGCGGCGCAGCGTGGTGCTCGCCGGTCCGGCGTCCGCGCTCGAGAGCGCCTTCGGCACCGAGCTCTGGCTCTACGACGTCGACGGCGGCGTCCGCCGCGGCCGCCAGGGGCCGCTGACCGTCCCCGCCTCCGTCGCCCCCGCGATCGAGGGCGTGTTCGGCCTCGACGACCGGCCCCAGGCCCGGCCGCACTTCCGCCCGCTGCTCGAGGGCGGCCACCCGGTGATGGCGCACGCCGCCGCCGCCGCCTTCTCCCCGGTCGAGGTCGCCCGGCTCTACGACTTCCCCACCACCGCCACCGGGGCGGGGCAGTGCATCGCCCTGATCGAGCTCGGCGGCGGCTACGCCAAGGCCGACATCGACGCCTACTTCCAGGGGCTGGGCCTCACCCCGCCGGCGACGGTCGCGGTCTCGGTCGACGGCGGCGCCAACCAGCCCGACGGCAGCCCCGGCGGCCCCGACGGCGAGGTGATGCTCGACATCGAGGTGGCCGGCGCGGTCGCCCCCGGGGCGCGGATCGCCGTGTACTTCGCGCCCAACAGCGACCGCGGCTTCCTCGACGCCGTCTCCACCGCGGTCCACGACAGCCTGCGCCGCCCCTCGGTGGTGTCGATCAGCTGGGGCGGCCCGGAGTCGACCTGGACCGGGCAGTCGATGACCGCCTTCGACACCATGCTCCAGGACGCCGCCGCGCTCGGGGTCACCGTCTTCTGCGCCTCCGGCGACAGCGGGTCGGGCGACGGCGCCGGCGACGGCCTGGCGCACACCGACTTCCCCGCGTCCAGCCCCCACGTGGTCGCCTGCGGCGGCACCCGGCTCAGCGGAGGCGCCGGCGGCATCACCGCCGAGGTGGTCTGGAACCAGGGGTCCGCCGGCGGCGCCACCGGCGGCGGCATCAGCGACACCTTCGACGTCCCCGCCTGGCAGGCGAGCGCGGCGGTCCCGCCCTCGGCGAACCCGGGGGGCCGGCGGGGACGCGGCGTCCCCGACGTCAGCGGCGACGCCGACCCCCAGACCGGCTACAGGGTGCGGGTCGACGGCCAGGACACCGTCGTCGGCGGCACCAGCGCGGTGGCCCCGCTCTGGGCCGGCCTCACCGCGCTGCTCAACCAGGCCCTGGGGCGGCCGGTGGGCTTCCTCAACCCCGAGCTCTACGGCGCGGTGCTCGCCGGCGGCGGCCTCCGCGACGTCACCGAGGGCGACAACGGCGCCTACTCGGCGGGCCCTGGCTGGGATCCCTGCACCGGGCTGGGCAGCCCGCGCGGCGGCGCCATCCTCGCCGCCCTGCAGGGCACGGCGGTGGTGGGGAGGAGCGACGCCGCCAGGGGGTCCCGGTCGCTACCCTCGGGGCGGTGACCGAGGCCTCTCCCGATCCCGCCGCCTGGGGCGTCCTCACCGGCTACCACGACGCCACCGGCGGCTGGCGGACGGCGTCGCCGGACACCCTCGCGGCGGTGCTCGAGGCGCTCGGCGCCGATCGCCAGCGCCCCGAGGCGGACGCCGCCGTCATGGTGGTGCGCGCCGGCCGGCGGCCGCGGCTGGAGGCGCCGGCGACGGTGCTGCTCGAGGACGGCACCGACCTCGGCGTCGCCCGGGGACGGCTGCCCGCGGGGCTGCCGCTCGGCTACCACCGGCTGGTCCGCGAGGACGGCTCCGAGACCCGGCTGATCGTCAGCCCCGGCCGCTGCCATCTGCCCCCGGCGCTGCGCACCTGGGGATGGGCGGTGCAGCTCTACGGGCTGCGATCGGCGGCGAGCTGGGGCATCGGCGACCTCGCCGACCTCGCCGAGCTGGGGCGGCGCTCGGCGGCCGAGATGGGCGCGGGGATGCTGCTGGTCAACCCGCTCCACGCCGCGGCGCCCACCATCCCGCAGCAGCCCAGCCCCTACTTCCCGAGCAGCCGCCTCTACCGCAACCCCCTCTACCTCCGGATCGAGGACGTCCCCGGCGCGACCCGGCTCGGGGCCCGCCTCGAGGCCCTCGCGATCGCCGGCCGCGAGCTCGACGAGCGGCGGCTGATCGACCGCGACGCCGTGTTCCGCCTCAAGAGCGAGGCGCTCGAGGCGATCTGGGACGAGGTCGACGGCGACCCCGAGCTCGACGCCTACCGCGCCGCCGAGGGTGAGCAGCTGGAGCGCTTCGCCACCTGGTGCGCCCTCGCCGAGGTGCACGGGCCACGGTTCCAGGAGTGGCCGGAGGAGCTGCGCCGCCCCGGCACCGCGGCGGTCGCCCGCTTCCGCGAGCAACGGCGCCGCCGCGTCGACCACCACGCCTGGCTGCAGTGGCTGCTCGACCGCCAGCTGGCCACGGCCAGCGCGCCGCTGGCGGTGATGCACGACCTCGCCATCGGCGTCGACCCCGGCGGCGCCGACGCCTGGAGCTGGCAGGAGATCGTCGCCCCCGGGGTGCGGGTCGGCGCCCCGCCCGACGAGTTCAACACCGCCGGCCAGGACTGGGGTCTCCCCCCCTTCCACCCCTGGCGGCTGCGCCGGGCCGGCTACGAGCCCTTCGCCGCCACCATCCGCGCCGCCATGCGCCACGCCGGAGCGCTGCGCGTCGACCACGTCATGGGGCTGTTCCGCCTGTACTGGATCCCCGCCGGACGCGGGCCGGCCGAGGGCGCCTACGTCCGCTACCCGCACGGCGAGCTGCTCGACGTCCTCGCCCTGGAGAGCGCCCGCGCCGGCGCCTACGTCTGCGGCGAGGACCTCGGCACCGTCGAGGGCGTGGTGCGCACCGAGATGGCGGCGCGGCGGATGCTGTCGTACCGGCTGCTCTGGTTCGAGACCGAGCCGCCGCAGCGCTACCCCCGCCGGGCGCTCAGCGCGATCACCACCCACGACCTCCCCACCGTGGCCGGGATGTGGACCTGCTCCGACCTCGACGACCAGCGCGCCGCCGGGGTCGAGCCGAACGTCGCCTCCACCGCGGCGATCCGCGAGCGCATCGTCGCGTTCACCCGGCTGCCCGGCGACGCCCCCGTCGACACCGTGGTCGAGGCGCTCCACGCCCGGCTCGCCCGGGCCCCCTCGGCGGTGGTGACCGCCACCCTCGACGACTGCCTGGCGGTGCCGGAGCGGCCCAACATGCCCGCGACCACCGACACGTGGCCGAACTGGTCGCTGGCGCTGCCGGTGCCGCTGGAGCAGGCCCTCGACGACCCCCGCACCCGCCGCGTCGCCGGGCTGCTCAGCCGCCGCCGGTCTGGCAGCCCGGGCAGAAGTAGGTCAGCCGCCCCTGCTCACCCTGGGGACGCACCCTGATCGGGGTGTCGCAGCGCGGGCAGGGGCGTCGCGAGCGGGCGTGCACCCCGGCCATCCGGAGGGGCCCCGGCCCGGGGTGGTCGCGGCCGGCGAGCATCAGCTCGCGGGCGGTGGTGTAGACCCGGCGCAGGGCGTCGTCGTCGAGCGCGCCGGCGGACGACCAGGGGTCGAGCCGCAGCCGCCACAGCGTGTTGCACTTGTAGATGTTGCCGATGCCGGCACAAACGCGCTGGTCGAGGAGCAGCTCGCCGAGCGGCCGGTCGGCATCCGCCCGGGCCAGCGCCACCGCCTCGCCGGCGTCGAAGTCGTCGGCGAGGATGTCGGGGCCCAGATGGCGGGTGGCACCGCCGTCGTCGGGACGAAGCTCGACCACCGGAGCGTCGAAGCACACCGCCACCGCGCCCTCGACCTCGAGCACCGCCCGGGCCCGGTGGGCGGGCCTGCGCCAGCGCTCGCCGGGGGCGTACAGGTGCCAGGCGCCGGTCATGCGCATGTGGGAGTGGAGCACCAGCGCCGGCGACGGCGGCCGCGCGGCGAAGCGGATGAGCAGATGCTTGCCGGTGGCCTCGACCGCCTCGACATCCCGTCCGGAGAGGCGCTCCAGCCCCGCGGGCGCGGCGCGGAGCACGGTGCGCCCCGCGATCCTCGCGCGCAGCGCGGCGGCGGTGCGCCAGATGGTGTCACCCTCGGGCACGCGCCGTCCTCCCGGGGTTACGGAGTGGAACGCGGGTCGAGGTGGCGACGTCGGGGGATACACTCGACCACGGCTCTCGAAACCGCAAACCGGGGAGCTGTGCATCCCTGGGAACCAGCCAATGATCCGCATCCTCCTCGTCGACGACGTCCCGGCCACGCTCGGCAACCTCGAGAGGCTGCTCGGGTTCGAGGACGACATCGAGGTGTGCGGCACCGCGGCGGACGGGCGCCTCGCCATCGAGGAGGCCCGCCGGCTGCAGCCGGACGTCATCCTCATGGACGTCAACATGCCGCAGCTGGACGGCCTCCAGGCCACCGCGCTGATCGCCCAGGAGGTGCCCGGCTCGCCGGTCATCATCATGTCGGTGCAGGGCGACAGCGACTACGTCCGCCGCGCCATGCAGGCTGGAGCGCGCGAGTTCCTCACCAAGCCGTTCAGCGGTGACGAGCTGACCGCCACGATCCGGCAGGTCGTCCAGCTCGACCAGCGGCAGCAGCGGACGAATGCGGCGGCGGCCGCCGCCGCGCCCCCGGCCGGCGGTGCCGGCACCGGGTCGCCGCGCGGCGAGGTGTTCCTCGTCCTCTCCGGCAAGGGCGGTGTGGGCAAGTCGGTCATCGCGGCGAACCTGGCGGTCGCGCTGGGGATGGAGACGGGCGGCCGGGTGGCGCTCGTCG
>DASXNK010000103.1 GCA_036495095.1 Candidatus Dormiibacterota bacterium
CGACTCGCTCCGCGACCTGCTCACCGGTCTCGGCGTCGAGGTGCGCGACGTCCGTGGCGGTGGAACCGAGTGGGACCTGCTGCCCCGGCCGGGGGTCACCGCGGGGTCGCGCTGACCCCCGCGCCGTGACCCCGCCGGTGACCGGCCGGTGGTCAGGGGATGCGGTAGCGCGGCTCGCCGGCGACCACGACCCGGGTCACCCGCCCCTCGGCGGCGAGCTTGTCGAGGTGGGCCTCGACGCTGCGCGAGGCGGCCGGGTGCAGCGCCACCGGGTAGGCGGCGTAGATCTCCGGCACCAGCTCGATCGGCGCCACCGGGCCGCCACGCTCGCGGAGCGCGCGCTCGACCTCGGCCTCGCGGGCGCGGCGGTGGGAGAGGTACTGCTCGATGAGCGCCATGGCGTCGTCGACCCGCGGACCGTGGCCGGGGTGGATCACCGCCGGCCGCAGCGCGCGCACCCGTTCCAGCGAGGCCATGTAGGCGGCCATGTCGCCGTCGGGTGGGTCGACCACGCTGGTCATGCCGCCGAGGATGTGGTCGCCGCTGTAGAGCACCCCGCCGTCGGGTTCGAAGAAGCAGAGGTGGTCGCCGCTGTGGCCGGGGGTGGCGACCACCTCCAGAACCACCTCGCCGGAGCGCACCCGCTCGCCGTCGCGCAGCGGCAGCGCGCCGTCGTCGCCGCGCTCGGGCTGGAGTGCGTGGACGCTGGCGCCGGTGCGCGCCGCCAGCTCGCGGGCCAGCGGGCGGTGGTCGGGATGGGAGTGGCTGAGGAGGATGCGCTCGATCCGCCCGCCCCGCGCCGCCGCCAGCACCGCCTCGAGGTGGCCGGCGTCGTCGGGACCGGGGTCGATGCAGAGCAGCCCCGGGCCGTCGCCGACCAGGTAGGTGTTGGTGCCCCTTCCGGTGTAGATCGACGGGTTGGGGGCGAGGATGAGCACCGGCTCGGTCATCCCCACGACTGTACCGCTCCGTCGGCGAGGGCGATCCCGAACCACACCCAGTTCTGCTCGTAGTAGTTGCGCGGGTCGCCGAAGTGGGCGGCGCCGTCGTGGCTGTAGGAGGCGAGCAGCACGTCGTGGAGCACCGCCTGCGCCGCCGCCGGGTCGGTGACCAGGAGGGCGCCGATGTCGCCGCCCACGGCGGTCGGGTCGGCGGCGCCGGCGAGGGCGCGGCCGTCGTGGCCGTACCGGGGGGCGAGGGCGTGCCGGGACGCCCAGTCGCGGAGCAGGGGGGTCGCCCCGGCGAGGTAGGCGCGGCCCTCGGCGGCCCCGTTCCAGAGCACGTCCACGGCCACTCGCCACATCGTGCGGAAGGCGTCGTAGCCGTAGATGTCGGGGTCGGTCATCCGCGGCGCCGCGCCCGCCCGGCCGCCGCCGTCGAGGGCGCACCAGTTGGGCGGCAGCCCGGCACTGCGCCCGGTCGAGAGCGGTGACGCGGTGCAGTCGCGGATCACCGCGTAGGCGGTGGGCACCAGCTCCGCCCAGGGGTGGGCGGGGTCGGCGCCGGCGAAGAGACGGTACGCGTACGGAGCCATGTACGAGGGGTTGACGATCAGCCCGGCGGCGCGGCTGCCCGGCGCCCAGCTGCCCGCGCTCAGGTAGGGGCGGCCGCCGGCGCCGGCGACGTCGTGCGCCCAGATCGACGCGAGCACGCCCCGCGAGCCCGACAGGTAGCCGGCGTCGGCCCAGCGCCGCGAGGCGAGGAGCAGCGCCAGGGCGATGTCCTCGTCGGCGTCGGCGGCGCTGTCGCGGCTGAGCAGCGTGTAGGCGCCGTGGTGGTTGTCGCCCCAGAGGAAGCCGAAGAGCCCGGTCTCGCGGACGCCGAGGTTGTCCCGGGTCCACCGCCAGGTCCGGTCGAAGGTGTCCCGGTCGCCGCTCCAGACCGCGCGCAGCAGCGCGTACGACTGGCCCTCCGAGGTGGAGACCCCGCCGCGCTCGGGGTCGACGACCCGCCCGTCACCCTGGATGAAGGCGGCCCGGTACCCCTGCCACGCCTCCTGGAGCAGCCCCGACTCGGCGGGGCCCGGCGGCGGCGTGGTCGCCGGCGCCGGCGGGAAGGTCGCGGCGGGGAGCCCGGTGGGCGCGGGGGCGGCGGTCCCCCGGGGGACCGCCGCCTGGCCGCAGCCCGCGGCGAGCAGCGCCGCCGCGCCCAGCGCCACCGCTCGGGTCCACTCAGGCATCGCCGTAGACGCGGACCGCACGGCTGGCGTCACCGAGGTCGCGTGCGGCCACGAACGGGGCGGTGCCGTCGAGGGTGAACGCCTCGGTCACCGGGCCTCCGATCGCCCCCGACCCGAGCTCGAGCTCGGACCGTGCGGGCACGTAGAGGCTGACCGGCGCCTCCCCGCCGCGGCGCAGGGTGACCGTCATCGCGAACCTGTTGGCGTTCTCCAGCGAGAGATGCGAGCTGCTCGCCATGTAGGGCAGCGCGGGCATGGTCCAGTGCGCGCGGCGCGCCGCCGGTGCGGCGGGCGTGCCCACCAGGGTGGCCAGCGTCCCCGGCGCCGAGGTCGTGGTCGCGAAGGGCTGCCGGGTGGTGGCGCCGAGGCCGCCGAGGGCGCGCAGCTCGGCGACGGTCAGCGGCCGGCTGACCTGCGCCGTGTCCTTCCCGGGGATGACGTCGTAGCGCACCAGCTGCACGTTCACCGCGCTGGCGCTGTCACCGGGCACGTTGCGTCCGAAGCGGCCGCCCTCGACCACCAGCCGGCCGGCGGTGTGGTAGTCGAGCCAGTGGCGGACCCGCTGGGTGGCGTCGGTGGCGGTGTCGAGGTCGAAGAGCGCCCAGAGGTGCTGGCGGCCGGTGGACAGCCGGGTCAGGTACTGGGCCAGCTGCGCGTCGCTCACCGTCGCCCCGGCGTCGGGCGGCGGGTAGGTGTACGCGGGCAGGTTGTTGTGGGCGTAGTAGAGGTAGGGGAACTGGGCGAAGCCGGCGTCGAGGAGCACCGCGTCGGTGGGCGCGGCGTGGTCCTCGACGTAGCCGACGAGGGTGGAGTAGCGCTCCTCGGCGGGGTTGAGGACGCTGAAGCTCTGGATCATCCAGCCGCCCACCAGCGCCGCGGTGAGCAGCGCCACCACGGAGGCGCGGACGTCGTGGCGGAGTGCCCGGCTCAGCGCCCGGGCGATCATCACGTAGAGCGCCGGGGTGACCACGATCAGGTACCGGGTCGAGAACACCGGCTTGGCCACCAGGGTCACGGCGATGGCGAGGAGCACCGGGACCAGCACGAGCAGCCAGAGCAGCCGTCCCGCCGACGAGATCCGGCCGCCGAAGACGCCGATGCCGAGCGCGACCAGCACCAGCAGCGGCCACGCCGCCACCACCTGCGACATCAGCGGGGTGGTGAGGTAGCCGGCGACCAGCTGGACCAGCGTGATCAGCGGGGTGTAGAGGGTGAGCGCGCCGAGCGTGGGGTCGGACGCGCCGTGGTAGTTGGCGACCACCACCAGCCCCCAGGGGAGCAGCGAGGCGCCGACCCCGACCACGCAGGCGAGCGCCACCAGGGTGCGGCGCCGGGTCTTCGGGCGGGTCTCGAGGAGGATGTACATCCCCTGGGCGAGCAGCACCAGGAGCGCGAAGTAGTGGGTGTACACGGCGAGCACCGAGCAGGCGGCGAAGCCGGCGAAGCGCCAGCGGTCGCCGGTGCGCAGCGCGGTGATCAGCAGCCAGGTGCCGAGGGTGACGAGCAGGAGGACGAACGGGTACATCCGCGCCTCCTGGGCGTGCCAGATCCAGATCGGCGAGACGGTGCCGAGCAGCGCCGCGATCAGGGCGACCCGGCGCCCGTACAGGGCCCTGGCGAGCAGGTAGAGGGCGGGGACGCAGAGGATGCCGGCCACCGCGCTGGGGAGCCGGAGGAGGTACACGTCGGTGCCCACCAGCCGCATCCAGCCGTGGAGGAGGAGCAGGTACGCGGGCGGGTGGACGTCCGCCGCGGTGGTGACGAAGAGCGAGGGTTGGACGCCGCCGATCAGCGGATGCGACGCGACCTGGATGCTCTGCGCCTCGTCGAGACGCAGGTCGTGGCCGCTGGGGAGGAGGCGGAGCAGCGCGGCGAAGCCGCAGAGCACCGCGAGGGTGGCGCGGGCCATCGGCGCGCTGCTCACCAGCGCCCGCAGCGGGTGGGTGCGGAGCAGCCGGTAGATGGCCCGGACCCGCCCGCTCGCCGCCGCCGGCATGGCCGGGACGGCGACCGGCGTCTGCGCCGGGGCGGGGGCGACGCGGTCGGGCGCGAGCGGCGGCCGGCGCCCGGCCACCACCGTCCTGGTGCGCCCCCTCCGCCGCGCCGTCCCGGTGCGCGGGCGGCTCTTCGGCCGCGGTGTCCCGGCGGCCGCCCCGCCTCCCGCGGCGGGGCGGCTCGGAGCCGCGGTCTCGGTCTCGGTCTCGGTCTCGGTCTCGAGGGGTGCGCTCACGCTCATGCCGCCACTCCGCTCGCCGCCTGCACCGGCTCGATGCGGCGGCGCCGCACCGGCTGGCTGGCGGCGGCCTTGACCACGCCCCGGAGCAGGGCGAGGTTGACCACGCACCAGCACTCGTTGCTCACCGTGCTGGCGCCGCCGTAGTGCAGCACGCCGTCGGCCATCGCCGCCAGCAGCACCGCCATCACCAGGAGCTGGGGCCACACCAGCCGGTAGAACGAGCCGTTCTGCCGGACCTTGGGAGTGACCACGAATCCCACCTTCCGGCCGGCGACCACCGAGGCGAGCGCGGACAGGTAGGTCGGGAAGAGGCCGAAGGACAGCTGGATCCCACGGAAGCGCAGGTTGCCGTCGTTGCTGTGGAGGAACACCACCAGCGAGATCGCCAGGTAGGGGAGGAAGTGGGAGACGAAGTCGGTCGTCGCCGCGCCCATCGGCTGGATCCCGAAGGCGAGGGCCAGGCAGGGAAGCAGCAGGTAGACGAGGCTCGAGAAGCAGGAGAGGTAGTGTGCCGCCGACCAGGCGTACTGGAGCCGCTGGCCGAGCCGGAGGCGGCTCCGCACGAGCCGGCCGGAGAGCAGCAGCTGGAGGTTGCCGCGCGCCCAGCGAAACTGCTGGGAGAGGTAGGCGGCCAGGTCCTCGGGAGCGAGGCCGTCGGCGACGATCTCGTTGACGTAGCGGGTCTTCCACCCATGCTCGTGGAGGGAGACGGTGGTGGCGGCGTCCTCGGTCACCGAGTCCTCGTCGAAGCCGCCGATCTGGTCGAGGGCGCCGCGCCGCACCACCATGTTGGTGCCGCAGCAGAAGCTCGCGTCGCAGCCGTCCTTCCCCTCGAGGATGGCCCCGAAGAAGATGTCCTGCTGCTCCATCGCACCGCCGGCGACGAAGCCGTTGCGCCGGTTGGCGTAGTGCTGGGGTGCCTGCACCACCGCCACCGCGGGGTCCGCGGTCCAGGGCATCAGCCGCTCCAGCATGTCCCGCCGGGGCACGTGGTCGGCGTCGAGCACGGCGATGAACTCGCCGCCGATCCGCCGCAGCGCGGCGTTGAGGTTGCCGGCCTTGGCGCCGCGGTTGCTCTTGCGGGTGAGGTAGCCGGCGCCGAGCCGCTTCGCCATGTCGGCGAACTCGACCCGTCGGCCGTCGTCGAGCAGCCAGGTGCGGTGGGGTCCGTTCATCGCCACCGCGGCGGCCACGGTCTCGGCGACCAGGTCGTAGGGCTCGTCGTAGGTGGTGATGAGGACGTCGACGTCCCACCCCGCCGGGTCGGACGGCGGCGCCGGCTGGGGTGCGCGCCGGTGCCAGATGCAGTGCCAGTAGCCGAGCACCTGGATGACGCTGAACAGCTGGGCGGCCATCAGCAGCCCGTAGAGCGGCGGGTTGCCGGCGTGCGACCAGTCGGCGAGCCAGATCAGCCACCAGCCGACCGAGAGCACGCCGGCCACCACCAGGCCGCGCATGACCCGCTGCGACGCGACCGCCGCCCGGCGGGGGGGAGCCGCGGGCGTGTCGCTCACCACCGGCGTGCCAGCATGCGGCGCAGCCGGGTGCAGGCGTAGGCACCGAGGCCGAGCAGGGTCGAGCCGGCCAGGACGATCGCGCCGAGGACCCCGGTCGCGGCCGGGCCGCCGCTGAGCAGCGAGGACCGCAGCGAGCCCCAGCCGGGGAGCGGGACCACCCCGCCGATGCCGCCGATCCGGGCGCCGATGCCGGCCAGTGGCGCCGAGGCGGCGAGGGCGAGCACCACCGCGGGCGAGCTGCCCAGCCCGGGTCCGGTGACCGGCGTGGTGTCGGGGTGGTGCGCGGCGGTCGCGGGATGCGGCGCCGGCGGCGCCTTCGGGGGCGGCGCGGGCTGGGCGGCGGCCAGGTGAGCCGCCGCCCTGGTGCCGGTCACCGGGGGTTGAGGCCGCTGGTGCGACCACGCCGGCGGCCACTGGCCGTCCTGTTCACCGCCCGCGGCGGGCTTCGGTGCCGGGGTGGGCTTCGGCGGTGGGGTGGGCCTCGGCGCCGGGGTGGGCTTCGGCACCGGGGTGGGTTGCGAGGCCGGACGGTGGCCCTGGTCCTGGTGCGAGCCGTTCCAGCCCTGGTCCTGCCAGTCGCCGCTGGTCTGGGAGCCTGGCGTCGCGTGTGCCGTCATCGCGCTGGTGCCGAGGAGCGCGCAGGCCACGGCCGACACGGCGGCGGTCTTGGTGAGCGTGCGGACAGTGCTGACCTTCGGTCTCATCGCTGCCTCCTGGTGGGGCGAACTGGGGGTTCGCGGGGGGGACCACCGCCGCTACCAGGTCAGCGGTGACACAAGGGTGTGAACGGAGGTTTTTGTGGTTTTCTTGCGCTTCGGTGCCCTCGGCAACTCGCCTGCCTGCCATGGGCATCCGCCACCCTCACGCGGCCGGAGGAGGCTCAGTCGAGCTGGTCGGGGCGGGGCAGCCGGCTGGGGATGCGGCCGGCGACCACGTCGCCGCGGCGGAACAGGATGTCGGCGACGGGGCGCGACCCGAGGTCGGCGGCGGCCGCCGCGGCGCTCGGCTGCTCGGCCAGCTCGGCGAGCAGGATGCGGGTCGGGGTCATCAGCACGGTGCGATCGTCGTGGTGGCGCCGGAGCAGCTCCGCGGGGTCGTGCCAGCCTCCGTGCGCCGCCTCCGCGGGGTTGGCCACCGGCTCCTGGCCGGGGGGCGCCGGGGCGAGGAAGAAGTACGTGTCGAAGCGGCGGGGGACGTCGGCGGGGGTGATGAAGTGGGCCACGTAGCGCAGCTGCTCGGGGGCGAGCTCGAGGCCGTGGCGGGGCAGCACCGCCGCCACCTCGGCGCCGCCGAGCAGCGCCGTCCGGGCGGCGTCGAGCGCCCCGGCGTCGCCGGCCCCGGGCGGCCGCCCCTCCACCCTGCCGAGGAGCACGCCGGTCTCCTCGAAGAGCTCGCGGACGGCGCAGAGGTGCAGGCCGGCGCCCCGGGCCACCCCCTCGGCGCCGTGGAGCCCGAGCCGGGCGGCGGCGGCGGCGCGGTCGAGGCCGGGGGCGAGGGCCAGCGCCGGCGCCGCCGAGTCGGCCTCGTCGAGCACCCCGCCGGGGAAGACGTAGGCGTCGGCGGCGAAGCTGCTGGCCAGGGGACGGCGGAGCATGTACACCTCGACCCCGCCGCCGGCGACGTCGCCGAGCAGGATCACCGAGGACGACAGCCGCGGCGTCACCGTCATCGGCTCAGCGGGCGACCACCGTCACCGTCCGGCTGAGCGGGGGCCCGATCGGCCGGCCCGCGTCGCCGGCGGTCAGCCGGACGTGGACGGTCCCCGGCCGCAGCGCCACCAGCCGGGCGCGGAGGCTGATCACCTCCTGGCCGCTGAGCTGGCCGCCGCAGGCCTGGCCGCCGCTGACCCGCCAGGTGTCGAGGCCCTGGAAGCGCACCTCGGGCAGGTCGACCACCCCGGCGGGCTCCAGGCCGACCAGCAGGCAGGTGTGCTTGATGACGCCGCCGCTGGTGTTGTCGAGGGCGAGCGGCTGCTCGACGCTGTCACCGACGGTGAGGCGCTCGGGGAGCTGCCCGGAGACCTCGGCGCGGGGGACGCCGCCGGTGGTGAGCAGCGGCACGATGGTGCCGAAGACGCCGCCGATGACGATCGCCGCGAACACCCCCACCAGCCAGACCTGGCTGGGCACGCGGCGCAGCTGGGCGAGGGTGCGGCGAGGGGCGCCGGCGACCGAGGCGAGGCCGCGGGTGGTCAGATCGACACCGGCGGGCGGTAGCCGCCGAACACCTCGCGGAGGCTCCCGCAGATCTCGCCGAGGGTGGCGTAGGCCCGCACCGCGTCGAGGATCGGCGGCATCAGGTCGGCCGACGGGTCGCGAGCGGCCGCGCCGAGCGCCTCGAGGCTGGCCCGGACCGCAGCGCCGTCGCGGGCCGCACGGTGCGCGCGGAGCCGCTCCAGCTGCTCGTTCATCGCCCGCATGTCCGGCCGGAAGATCGGCGTCGGGTCGGCCTCGTCGGTCTCGGTGTGGCGGTTCACGCCGACCACGACCTTCTCGCCGCTCACCACCGCCCGCTCGGCACGGTAGGCCTCGGACTGGATCTGCTCCTGCATCCACCCCGACTCGATGCAGGCGACGGCGCCGCCGCGGCTGTCGATCTCGGCGATCAGCGCCGCGGCCCGGCGCTGCAGCTCGTCGGTGAGCGCCTCGACGTAATACGAGCCGCCGAGGGGGTCGACGGTGGCGGTGACCCCGATCTCCTCGCCG
>DASXNK010000104.1 GCA_036495095.1 Candidatus Dormiibacterota bacterium
AGCCCTCGCCAACCGCTTCGTCGGCATCCTCCACGGATGCCTGACTCACCGGACCCTCTACTCCGAAGACGTCGCCTGGCCGACCCTGGTCGAGACAGCGGCTTGACTTCTTACGGCCGTGGGATATCTAGCTCTTCAGCGGCTCCAGGAAGCGCAGGAACTCCGCCCACGCCGCGTGGGCCGGCTCCTCGCGCCAGGTGGGGCGGTAGTCGGCGAAGAAGGCGTGGCCCGCCCCCTCGTAGACGAGGATGCGGTGCTCCAGGCCGGTCGCCCTCAGCGCCGTGCGCAGCTCCTCGAGGTCGTCCGCGTTGGGGTTCTGGTCGTCGGCGCCGAAGACCCCGAGCAGCGGGCAGGCGAGCCGGTCGACCCTGTCCACCACCACCTCGGGACGGCGCTCGTCGGGCGGGGCGGTGCGCCGGGTGATGCGTCCTCCCCAGCAGTCGACGGCGCGGTCGAGCACGCCCGCGTGGGTGGCGAGGAGGAGGGAGAGCCGCCCGCCCATGCAGAAGCCGATGCACCCGACGCGCCCGTTGCAGCCGGGCTGGGCGCGGAGCCAGTCGACGGTGGCGCGAAGGTCGGCGACCCCATCGGCGTCGGACATCGCCCCGATCCTCTGCATCACCTCGGCGATCTCCGTGCCCAGGGCGGGGGCGCCTCCGACGCGTCCGAACAGGTCGGGTGCCGCGGCGAGGAAGCCCTGGGCGGCGAAGCGGCGGGTGACGTCGCGGAGGTGGTCGTTGACGCCGTAGGCCTCGTGGATCACCACCAGGCCGGGCAGCGGACCGACCGGGTGCGCGGGGCGGGCGACGTGAAGGGCAAGGCGGTGGCCGTCCTCCACCGCGATCGTCACCGGGAACTCGCGGACGGTGGACGGGTCGGTGACGGCGCCGGGGATGTGCATCGAGCTCATCTTCTCAGAGGGGTGTCCCCCCCTCTGATCAGCACCCTCATGCGGAGAACAGCGGGCGGGGCGGCCGGCTGCTCAGCTCGTAGTAGGCCCGCTCGAGCTGCTGCGCCTCCGCGGGGAGGGGCCGGGGCTCGCCCAGGGGGAGGGCCTTCAGCATCACCTCGGCGAGCCGCTCGGCGAGGTGGCAGACCGCCAGCGCCTGATGGATGTCGCGGCCGACGCCGAGCATCCCGTGATGGGCGAGGATGACGGCGCGGAGGTCGCCGAGGTACTCGACCACCCGCTCGGCGAGTGCGGCGCTGCCGGGCAGCTCGTGGGGGCAGAGCGGGATCTCGCCGCCGAGGATGGCGACCTGCTCGTCGACGATCGGCGGGATCCCGCGGCCGAGCAGCGAGAGGGCGGTGACGGAGACGCTGTGAGCGTGGATCACCGCGCCGACCCAGGGGCCGCGCGCTCGGTGCACCGCGGAGTGCATCAGCAGCTCGCTGGTGGGGTTGCGGAAGCCCTCGACCACGTCGCCGCTCTGGAGGTCGACGATGCACGCGTCCGCGGCGGTGAGCGCGTCGTAGCGGACGCTGCTCGGCGAGGCGGCGATCAGCTCGGTGCCGGGGACCCGGATCGTGACGTTCCCCGCCGTGCCTGCGACCAGCCCGAGCCGGGCCAGCTCGCTGCATGCCCAGACCACCTGCTGGCGCTGCTCGTCGTGTGCCAACCCCGCCTCCTGACGTGTCCGGATCTAGAGCGACTCGAGCTGGGCGTACAGGTCACGCCAGCCGCGGTGGGCCTCCGCGTACACCGCGATGGTGCCATCGTCGGGGTCGGTCTCGACGCCGGGACGGCGGAACGCAGCAACCGCAGCGTCGAGGTCGGGGTGGAGGCCGGCCGCGACGGCGGCGCAGGCGGCCGCGCCGAGGGCGGTGACGTCGGTCTCGGCAGCGACGGTGACCGGGCGGCCGCAGACGCCGGCGAGGATCTCGGTGAAGAGGCGGCTGCGCGCCATCCCGCCGGCGAGGAGGAGCCGCCCGGCGCCGCCCCGCACCGCCTCGGCCTGCTCGAGGTTGGCCCGGGCACTGTGGGCGACCTCCTCGAGGCCGGCGCGGAGCAGGTCGGCGGCGCCGAGGTCGGCGCCCATGATCTCCGACGGCCAGGCGAGGACCCGCATCCGGGGCAGGAACGTGGAGGGACGGGTGGCGTCGAGCACGCTCGCCCCCCCGGCGAGGCCGGTCGCGCCCTGCGAGCCCGGCGGCGCGGTCGCGGCCAGGCGCTCGGCGAGGGCGTGGGCATCGTCGCCGTCGATCCCCGCGATGCCGCCGGTGAGGCGCTCGGCGAGCCACGCCCAGCCCAGCCCGGTGGTGCCGGCATTGCTCTCGCAGACGAAGCCGGCCAGCGGATGCGGGGTGCCCCAGGTGCGGCGTGTCCGGTCGCGTTTCGGCGCCGTGGCGGTGGCGAGGATCGGCATCGATGACCCCGCGAGCACCAGCGCGGTGCCGGGCTCGACGCCGCCGGCGCCGAGCAGCGCCGCCATCGAGTCGGGTGGTGCGACGGCGACGGGTGTCCCGGGTCTCAGCCCGGTGGCGGCTGCGGCGACGGGGGTGACCTCGCCGAGCCGCTCCCCGGGCCGGCGTATCGGGGGAAGCCAGCCGGGATCGAGGTCGAGCCGCTCCCAGATCCCCGTCCACGGCTCGCCGGCGTGGACGTCGAGGGCGAGCAGCTCGGTGGCGCCGCGGGCGTCGGTGGCGACCTCCCCGCAGAGGTGGTGGGCGAGCCACTCCCCGGTCCCGAGGACGTGTCGCACCCGCTCGAGGAGGGTGGGATCGTCATCGCCGAGGCGGAGCAGGCGGGCGGGGGCGTAGAGGAGGGCCAGGCCCCGGCCGGTGCGGTCGTAGAGCTCGCCGCCGGCGGCGTCGTCGACCCGCCAGCCGTGGGTGAGCCCGCGGGCGTCGGTGTTCGGCCCGGCGTAGAGGGTCTCCCCGGCCGCGTCGAGGGCGGCGCAGGCGATCCGCTGGCCGGTGCACGCGACCGCCGCGATGCCTGTCGGCGCGAGGTTGTGCACCACCGCGCCGATCGCCGCGGCGACGGCGGCGCGCAGCTCGGCGGGGTCCCAGCGGCGCCCCAGCGGGGGGAGGTCGAGGTGCTGGGTCAGGGAGCGCTGGGCCCGCGCCACCACCGTGCCGGCGGCGTCGACGGCGGTGGCGCGCAGCCCGCTGCCGCCGAGGTCGACGGCGAGGAGGAGCTCGCTCACCCCGGCCGGAGCACGGCGCCGAGCACCTCCGGGTTGGCGCAGCGCAGCGGGCGGTCGCCCCGGATCAGCAGCTCGAGGTCCTCGCGGATCATCTCCGAGTGCCGCCGCACCACGTCGTGGGTGGCGCCGCCGATGTGGGGGAGCACGAGGATGCGGTCGTCGCCGAGCAGCGGGTGCCCGGCCGGCAGCGGCTCCGGGGCGACCACGTCGAGAGCGGCGGCGGCGAGGTGGCCCTCGGCGACCAGCTGCACGATCGCGTCCTGGTCGACCACCTGGGCCCGGGCGGTGTTGAGGAGGATGGCGCCGCGGGGCAGGGCGCGGAGCCGCTCGGCGCTCAGCATTCCCACGGTCTGGGGGGTGCGCTCGACGTGCACGCTCAGCACGTCGGAGGTGGCGAGCAGGTTGTCCAGCGACCCCGAGGTCACCCCGTGGCGGTTGAGCACCGCGGCGTCGACGAAGGGGTCGTGGGCACGAACCCGCATCCCGAAGGCGAGGGCGCGGCGGGCCAGGGCGCGAGCGACGGCGCCGAAGCCGAGCAGGCCGAGACGGCGGCCGCCGAGCTCGACCCCGCGGAAGCGGATGTAGGGCACGAGCGCGTCGTCGTCGAGGCCGACCACCCAGCCGCCCTCGCGCACCAGCCGCGCCGCGGCCGAGATGTGGCGGATCCGGTCGAGGAGCATCCCCATGCAGAGGTCGGCCACCGAGTCGGCGTTGCGCCCGGGAGTGCCGAGGACGATGCGGCCCAGCTCGGTGGCGGCGGCGAGGTCGACGTTGACCGGCTTCCCCCGCGCCGAGGCGATCACCCTCAGGCCGGGAGCGGCCTCGAGGACGTCCCGGGTGACGAACTCCGCCTCGACCACCACGGCGTCGAAGCCGCCCGCGACCACCCGCTCGGCGAGCTCGTCCGGGGAGTGCATGCGACGCTCGTCGACCCAGGACTCGTGGACCACGCCGGCGACCGCGCGCAGCCGCGCCAGCTCGGCGGCGTCGAACGGGGCGAGGATGAGGACCTTCACGGCGCGCCGAGAATAGCGCCCGGACCGGCTATCCTCATGCCCCATGACCGTGGAGGAGGAGCGGGTCCGCGCCGTGAGCTTCGCCTACGACGAGCCGGCCCGGGCGCTGATCGTCGAGTGGGGCGACGGCGCGGTGCAGCGGATCCCGTTCACCGTGCTGCGGAGCTCGTGCCCCTGCGCGGTGTGCAAGGGCGAGATGGGCCGGCCGGGCCGCTTCGACGTCAAGCCCGGCCTGGACGCCGGCGAGGACGAGCTCGCCGACATCAACCTGGTCGGCCTCTATGGACTCGGGATCCGCTGGGGCAACGGCCACGACACCGGCATCTTCACCTTCGAGCACCTCCGGGCCCTGGGCGACGACGCCGAGCGGTGACCGCGGCGACGCGGCGTAGAGTCGGACGGCATGTCGACCACGATCACCGACCCGCTGCTGGTCGCCCGCGAGGGCGGCGTCCTCACCCTGACGCTCAACCGTCCGGACAAGCTCAACAGCTTCGACATCACGCTGCTGAGATCGCTCGCCGAGGCGACCGCCGAGGCCCGTGAGGACGAGTCCGTCCGGGCGGTGGTCATCACCGGCGGAGGCCGCGGCTTCTCCGCCGGCGCCGACCTCACCGAGGGGATGCGCGAGCCGGTGCGCCGCCGCCTCGCCCTGCGCTACGCACCGATCATCACGGCGATGCGGGCGATGGAGAAGCCGGTGATCGCCGCGGTGAACGGGGTCGCCGCAGGGGCCGGCATGTCCCTCGCCCTCGCCGCCGACTTCCGCATCGCCGCGGAGAGCGCGAGCTTCCTGCTCGCGTTCGCCCGCATCGGGCTGGTGCCCGACGCCGGGGCCACCTTCTTCCTCCCCCGCCTCGTCGGCCTCGCCAAGGCGGTGGAGCTGGCCATGCTCGCCGACCAGATCCCCGCGGCCGAGGCGCTGCGCATCGGCCTGGTCAACCGGGTCGTGCCCGACGCCGAGCTGGGGAGCGCTGCCCGCGAGCTCGCCGAGCGCCTCGCCCGGGGCCCGTTCTCGCTCGGGCTGATCAAGCGGGCGATGAACCAGTCCCTGGTCAGCGACCTCGGCACCCAGCTCCAGCACGAGGAGGACCTCCAGGCCCTGGCGATGGCCTCCGGCGACTTCATGGAGGGGGTCACGGCGTTCCGGGACAAGCGTCCGGCGGCGTTTTCGGGCCGCTGACCCGCCGGTCAGCCACGGGCCTGACACGAGGTGATCGCGGACCGCAGGGTAGTGCCGGGGGGAGGCGTTATACTCGCGGTCGCGCTGCGGGAGTAGCTCAGTGGTAGAGCACTACCTTGCCAAGGTAGGGGTCGCGAGTTCGAATCTCGTCTCCCGCTCCAAGCCCTTCTCAGGCAGGATCTGATCTCAGAGAGAGCCTGATCGAGGGGCGTGGGGTCCGTCGCGATCGCCCGCCCCGATTGTCTAGTGGATCACGCCCACGAGGGCAAGAACGGTCGCGACGACGACCACGACCAACATTGGGATAACCCCGCCAGCGAGGAACGGGTGTAGCTCCACGAAGGTCATCGAGCCGGGGTACCTCGCCTCCAGCTGCCTGGGTGACCGCGCCTTCGCATCGTCTCGGTCGACACCAATTCCGAGCGGACTGAGCGCAGCAGTCAGGGCGGCATGATCCCACTCAGCCCCCCACACCCTCACCAACGCCTCCCCGGTCGGGCTCACCGCCAAGAGGATGGGCGGAGGCCGACGCCCCCAACGCACTCGTGAAAGCACGACCGCGGCGACAGCGTCCGATCGTATGACGACAGGCCGCCCCGTCCGCGACCGGAAGAGGAGAACACCGCGTGTGGCGATCACTGCCTGTCGGCGGCGCTGCGACCGCATCCACCAGAGGACGCAGCTGACCACAGCCATCAGGGCGGCCACAGTCGCCAGGTAGCCGAACCCGCGGCTGCGGTAACCGCTGAGAAGAAATGCGACGGTCGCCACCAAGAACAACGGTGAACCGGAGACCGCTGGCTGTACGCCCAGCGCGGCTACTCGGGTACCCCCGTCGCCGTCCCAGGTGCTTCTCGCGGCACGGCGTGCGTCACGAATCGACCCGTTCACCTCGACCCGGCCTCCAAAGTTCCCGCATTCGCCCCGACCAATACACATCGATCGCGGCAGGGGGTTCCCTGCTCCCCAGGACGCTCGAGATGATTCGCATCCCCCTCCCTCGGTCCTCACATCTGGCACGTCCCCTCGGACCGATTCAGGAGATGTTCAATCGATTCCGGCGAGAGGAGAGACATCGATGTGCCGCCAGACCGCCGGCGGCCACCAAGAGGCCTATGCAGAACCCGGTCATGCCCCCGATGAGTTCAGCGAGCGTGCTCTCGTGAAGCGGGTCCATTTCGGCAACCGCGCCCATCGCCGTGCCAATTGACACGCTCGCCACCACGAAGGCAATCGCTCGAGGTGTCGGGCGCGGCAGCTGCCATCCCATCACAAATGGCAGGCAGAGCAGAAGCATGCCCAGACCCAACGCGGCTCGGACGCCGCCCGCCGTGTAGTCGAGCGATGCTTGGTCAGTCGTGACGTCGATGGTGGCACCGTCGAGCTCCAGCCGCGTAACCGCGTAGCGGTCGTAGGTGATTGTGACCGCGGTTGGCGATGGTACTGCCGGGCAGAGGTCCACATGCACTGACTGTGCGGAAGCGTAGTTCGTGGTCAATTCGTAATCGCAGTTGGCACCCACGGCCGTGATGAGACCGCTGACCTGACGCTCCGCCGATCTCTCCGAGACCCCATTCACGATGCCTCTCACTCCGATGACAATCATTGCCACGGCCCACAGCGCGAAGAGAGGCAGCAGGAAGCGCCGAGGTATGCGCATGCGAAGGAAGGAGGACGCGGGCATCCGTCGAGTATGGTGGACCTTGGCCCGACTACTCGCTACGCCTTCGCATCAGTCTTGTCGCCGAGGCGACCATCGAGGCCGATCTACCCGGCACGCGTCACCTCCTGGTGCAGTTCGACCGCGGCGGCCGCCGGCCGCCGCCCTCGTCGACCCCTGCTCCCGCCACGAGGGAGCTGCCTGGGTCCCGCATTCGACCCGATGCCAGCCTGACCCGCACCGCGATGAGCTTGGACCAAGCCCCCCGAAGGCAGGAGAGTAGTGGTCTTAGGGCATCATCGGGGCCATGTCGAGTTCGCCATAACACTCCTACCTTGCCAAGGTAGGGAAAGTTCGAGCCTCTGGCTCGGCTGCTCAACCGCCCTTGCGTGCCTCCGAACCATGCTCGCCTCAAGCGCCCCGACCCGCGGCGCCACCGACGACATCGCCCGTCTCAGGCCGCCATGGAGCAGCTGTACTGGTCGAGAGGGTCGACACCCGAAGTGCGCTGTGAGATGCGCGGAGATAGCGCGAACGTCGCCGCGCTCAGCCCCAGTCGGCGGAGCCTCGCCTTCGGCGGCACCGTGCCGACACGGCGGTGATCAGCCCGGTTCGCGAAGATGGGCCTCGAGCTGGCGGATGGTGTCATCGAGGTGATGCGCGACGATTCCCTCGACCAGCTCCCGCCGCACCTTCTCGTAGTCATGGACGCTGATGTGGCGGAACGCCTCGATCGCCGCCCAGTTGGTCTGCGGATGCGTCGCCATGAAGGCGTCGTCGACCTTGCCCACGTGGACTTCCTCGCCCATGTTCTCGAGACTCTTCAGCACCGACTTGAAACCGGCGATGTCGCTGCTCCAGTGCGGACCGAAGCGCTCCGCCAGCTCGCGCGCCTCACGACCCTCGCGCAGCATCCGCTGCAACGCCGCCCGGGTGTCAGGCACCGAGCACCACGCCCTCGCGGGCGACCGCCTGGGCGACCTCGTCGATCGCGTTGGGGAGCAGGCAGAGGTCGACGTCGCGACCGAGGTGCTGTTCCAATTCCCGCTCGAGCGCGACCAGCTCGAAGAAGGACAGCGGGCGATCGCCCGGGACCACGGCGACATCGACGTCGCTGTCCGGACGGAAGTCGGTGCGCACCGCGGAGCCGAAGACGATCAGTGAGCGCAGCCCGTAGCGCGACCGCAGGGCCTCGACGTCGCGGGCCGGAAGCGCGGGCAGCTGTTCCGCGAGGCGCCCGGTGGGAGCCCCGCCACGGACGGGTGCAGGCTCGGGGAAGGTCGCGCCGAGGTCGCCGTAGAGGACGCTCCCTGCCTCGAGGGCATGGCGGTCGGCGAGGTGATGACGGCGAGCGCGCCGGATGTCATCGTGGTGGAGGACGGTCAACTCCCGTTCCAGCCGCGTCGCCAGCGGACCGAGCAGCCGCAGGGCACGGGCGCGGCCGGCGAAGGGGGCGTTCCGTCCGTACACGAGGACCAGGCGCCGCCGGTCGTCCCCGATCAGCTCGACGGCGTCGTCGGCCGCGCCACAGATCGCCGCGAGTCGACCATTGTCGAGCTCGACAGAGGCGAGCCCGACCACGGCTTCGAGCCGCGGTCCCTCGACGGCGGCGTACCGTCCCCGGGCGGCGGCACGGGCCAGCCCCTCGGCAACGAGCACCTCGAGCCCGCGCTGGCAGCTCGAGATCGGGACCTCGAGGTCCCGCGCAATGGCGGACAGGCGCGCCTCGCCGGCCTGGTGGAGGTACACCGCCACCTCGAGGGCCACCATCGATGAGATCAGCCGCATATGCCCAGTTTACGCGCACAGCGTAAACCGAGCAACTTGAGGTCTCCCATGAGCACGCACACCGACGGCGTTCGCGCCCCCTACCATCCCCGTTGGTCAGGCTGTACCGGCGTCGAAGAAGTGGGCGCGAAGCCCTTCCGAGCCGCGTCCCCCAACTCGGCGGAGGCCAACTCGCTCCGGCTGCTCCTCGACCGCCGCGACGATCTGGTCGCCGACCGGACTCGCATTC
>DASXNK010000105.1 GCA_036495095.1 Candidatus Dormiibacterota bacterium
ACCTGTACAACCATCATCGGGCCCACACCGCGCTCGGCCTCCAGGCGCCCATCTCGCGCGTCAACAACGTCCCGGCCCATTACATCTAGCTCTAGGGCTCAACGCCCGGGAGGTCACAGTGCTCACCCGCCGGTGGCTCGGGGTCAGCCTGCCAGGTTCCGCGGCTGCTCCACACCCATTAGGAGGCGACCGGCTCGAGCACCGGCGGGGGCGCCGCACCGGCGTCGGGCCACCAGCCCGCCGCCACCCCGGCGGCCACCGCCGCGCCGCGCGCCGCCGCCTCGCCGGTGCCGGCGCGCCACAGCGGCGCCGGCAGCCGCCGCGCCTTGGCCCGCAGCCAGGGCAGGCTGCGGGCGCCGCCGCCGACCACCAGCACCCGCTCGGCCGGCCCGGCCAGCCGCTCGCAGAGGGCGGCGGCGGCGGCGGTGCGACCGGCCAGCTCCTCGAGCACGGCCCCCCACAGCTCGCCCCGGGGCGCCGGGGGGAGCGCGGGCTCCGCGCCGGTGAGGACGGCGTCGACGAGGTCCGCGACCGCAAGGGTGGCGCCCTCGACCGCGGCGGCGTCGAGCTCCTGCAGCGGCGGCGAGCCGAGGGCGGCGGCGACGGCGGCGAGCACCGTCCCCGACCGCGGTCCCCGGGCCAGCACCGCCCAGCCGTCGCCGTCGGGGCGCGCCGACACCGCCGCGCCCAGCTCGAGCGCCCGCGCCAGGATGCCGGGGTCGAGCCGGGAGGCGCCGGGCAGGCGCCGAACCAGCGACTCGGCGGTGCCCACCGAGTCGACGAGGTCGGCGGCGCCGGCCCCGCAGCCGGCGGCGGCGGCGAGGTGGTCGTGCCCCGCCGGGGTCACCGGGACGCCGATCACGAGCCCCGACCAGGCGGCGGCGGCGGCGGTCACCCGGCCGGCGACGCTGCCCGCGGCGACCACCCTGGGCAGCGCCACGGCGGGCACGCCGATGGCGGCGGCGACCTCGGGCAGGTAGGCGCGGGCGGCGACGTCGTACCAGCCGGTGCGGCTGGCCAGGCTCGGGTCGGTGACCGCGGCGCCGCCGAGGGCGTGGACGCAGAGCTCGGGGACCCCCAGCCAGCCGCCGGGGGGGTGTCCCGCCCGCTCCACCCACCAGCCCAGCTTGGCCACCGACGAGACCGTCCGCAGGCGGCGGCCGGTGCGCTCCGCCAGCGCCTCGCCGCCGCTGCGGATCAGCCGCTCGACCACGTCCTCGCCGCGGGGGTCGTACCAGGCGATCACCGGCCCCAGCGGCCGGCCGGCGGCGTCGAGGGGGGCGCCGCACTCCGCCATCCCGGCGACCCCCACCGCCGCCGCCGTGGCCCGCAGCGGCCCCAGCCGCCCGAGCACCGCCGCGACCGCGTCGAGCAGCTCGAGAACCGCCATCTCCGACCCCTCGGAGGAGGTGGCGAACGGGGTCGGGCCGGCCGCGGACGCCCGCTCCACCCCGGCCGCGTCGATGAGCACCGCCTTGATCCGGGTGGTGCCGACATCGAGCCCGAGGAGGGTCTCGGGGGGCTGATTGGGCATCGGGACACAGTCGCACGCGGCCACCTCTGGGCGCCATGCCCATGGGGTTCGAATCGGCGCAAGTCTCGTCCGCCACCTTCCGTTCTCTCTACACGGGCAGCGCCGCCCGACCGCCCGGCGGGGTGCGGCTCAGCACACAGGGGCTTGGGGAACGACATGGCAGCGCCACAACGCCGCACCACAGTGACCGTCACCGACGGGGCCGGAACCGCTCCCGGCGCCCCCTCCACCACGCTCGCCCAGTGGCTCGTCAACGTCAACGAGGACGACGAGATCCGCCGCTACTCGACCGGCGTCACCCTCTGGCGGCTGATCGGGGACGCCGAGCGCCGCGCCGTCGTCGCCCAGCGCCTGGAGTCCGCCCTGCTGCTGCTGCAGCGGGCCGCCTAGCCCACCCGGCGGGGCGCGGGGGCGAGCCCGACCTCCCCACCCCGCGCCGGCATCCATCCGGCGTTCATCCTGCGTTCAGTCCACTCGGTCAGTTCACAAGCGCGGCGGGCAGCCTGTACCCTGCCGGGGATGCGCATCCTCGTCCTCGGAGCCGACGGCTACCTGGGGTGGCCCACCGCCCTGCATCTCTCCGCCCGCGGCCACGACGTGGTGGCGGCCGACAGCCTCGTCCGGCGTCGCTGGGACCGGGCCTGCGGCACCCACAGCCTGGTGCCGGTGTCGACCATGCCCCGGCGGGTCGAGCGCTGGGAGGCGGAGAGCGGGCGCCGCATCCGCTGGCAGCGGCTCGACGTCTGCGACCTCCAGGCGCTGCGCTCGCTGATCGCCGCCGAGGCCCCCGAGGCGGTGGTGCACTTCGCCGAGCAGCGCTCCGCCCCCTACTCGATGATCAGCGCGAGCCACGCGATCGAGACCCAGGTCAACAACGTGGTCGGCACCCTCAACCTCCTGTTCGCGCTCCGCGACGTCGCCCCCGACTGCCACCTGGTGAAGCTCGGCACCATGGGCGAGTACGGCACCCCGAACATCGACATCGAGGAGGGGTTCATCGACATCGAGCACAACGGCCGGCGCGACCGGCTGCCCTTCCCGAAGCGGCCGGGGTCGTTCTACCACCTCTCCAAGGTGCACGACAGCCACAACATCGAGTTCACCTGCCGGGCCTGGGGGCTGCGCGCCACCGACCTCAACCAGGGCGTGGTCTACGGCCTGTCCACGCCGGAGAGCGACCTCCACCCGACCCTGGCGACCCGCTTCGACTACGACGACATCTGGGGCACGGCGCTCAACCGCTTCTGCACCCAGGCGGCGATCGGCCATCCCATCACGGTGTACGGGCGCGGCGGCCAGACCCGTGGCTTCATCGACATCCGCGACACGGTGCGCTGCGTCGAGCTGGCCGCGCTCAACCCGGCGGCGCCCGGCGAGTTCCGGGTGTTCAACCAGTTCACCGAGCAGTTCAGCATCCTCGACCTCGCCCACCGGGTGCAGGCGGCCCGCCAGGCCCACGGGCTCGACACCACCGTCGCCCACCTCCCCAACCCGCGCACCGAGCTCGAGGAGCACTACTACAACGCCCGTCACCAGAAGCTCGTCGACCTCGGGCTCGAGCCCCACCTGCTGGAGCAGACGCTGATCGACACCGTGATCACCCGGGTCGAGCGGATGCGCTCACGGGTGCGTCCGGGGCTGTTCGCGCCGCGGGTCGACTGGCGGGCGCGCGAGCAGGCGTTCAGCGAGGCCGGCCACCTCAGCGCCGGGCGCAGCGCCCGCGGCCTCGTCGGCCGCCACACCAGCCACCGCCAGGCCACTGCGCGAGTGGCCGCCCGGTAGGCGGGTTACCGCCAGCGCTGACGGTAACGCATGAGCTCGCGGATCGCCCGGAGCACCGCTCGCGGACGCGCCCCGGAGCGGCGGCCGAGCTCGCGGGGATGATGCGGCACCGGCACCTGGGCGGTCCGCCACCCGTCGCGCCGGGCCTTGCAGAAGAGCTCGGCGTTGATCAGCGCGCTGTGCGACTCGAGGTCGATGGAGCGGAGGAAGTCGGTGCGCATCAGCTTGAGGGCGCAGTCGACGTCGCGCACCCGCAACCCGTAGAGCAGCCGCAGGGCGACGTTGAAGACCCCGCTCACCACCGAGCGCACCGCCGCGTCCTGGCGCTGGCGACGCCAGCCGGCCACCAGGGCGGCGCCGCCGAGCAGGTCGGGCACCAGGAGGGCGAGGTCGGCGACGTCGAACTGCCCGTCGGCGTCGGTGAAGGCGGTGTACTCCATCCGGGCGGCGCGCAGCCCGTCGGCCACGCTGATGCCGTAGCCGCTCTTGCGGGGGTGGCGGATGACCCGCACCTCGAGCCCGATCTCGCCGCCGAGGCGCTCGGCGAGCTCGCCGCCGCCGTCGGTGCTGCCGTCGTCGACCAGCACCACCTCGACCCGCCGGGCGATGCCGGGGAGCACCTCGGCGGCGCGGGGGAGCAGCCGGCGCAGGCTCTCCGCCTCGTTGTGGGCGGGCATCACCAGGGTGAGGCTGCTCAGCCTCTGGAGGTCGGGGAGGACCGCCGTCACCGCCATGCAGCCCTGGATGATAGGTGGCCCATGGCACCTCACCGCCGGACCGGCCCCCTCGCCTGGGGGCTGGGGCTGCTCGTCCTGCTCCGGCTCCCCTCGTTCTTCGAGCCCCCCTGGTACACCGACGAGGCGGGGTACACCACGGCGGCCCGCAGCCTGCTGCAGGGGCGGTCGCTGTACTCGGAGATCTGGTCGAACAAGCCGCCGCTGCAGACCTGGACGGTGGCGCTCACCGTCCGCCTGCTGGGCACCTCGGAGGCTGCGCTGCACACCCTCACGCTGATCGCCGGGGCGCTCACCGTCGCTGCCGTCGCCCACGCCGCCCGGCGGCTGACCTCCCCGAGGCGGGCGCTGGCGGCGGTGCTCGGCACCGCGCTCCTGCTCGGGGTGCCGATCACCGGCGCCCAGCTGGCCGTCCCCGACAGCCTGCTCTGCGCCGCCACCACCTGGGCGGGCGCGCTGCTCATCCCCCGGCTCGCCGGGGTGACCCCGGCGGCGGCCGCCCGCTCCTGGCCGGTGGTGGTGGGGGTCCTGGCGGCGATCGGGATCGCCTTCCAGCAGACCGCGGTGGCCGACGCCGCCGTGTTCGGGCTGATGATCCTGCTCAGCCCGCGCGCCGGCCGCCGTGACCTGCTGGTCTACTGCGCCACCGTGGTGGCGCTCACCGGGGCGTGGGTGGCGGCCTACGCGGCGCTGGCCGGGCCCCACCGCCTCGGCTTCGCCCTGCTCGGCTTCTACGGCCAGTACAGCGCCGACGCGCTGCCCACCACCACCGCCGAGCGGGTCCTCCACGCGGTGCTGCTGGCGCTCGCGCCCGGGCTGCTCACCGCCGGCGCCTGGCTCAGCCGGCGCTCCGCGCGTCCCCTGTGGATGCTCTGGCTCTGGGCGGGCGCGACCCTGCTCGTCCCCGCCGCCGCCCACCAGCCCTACGCCCACCTGCTCACCCCCTCGATCCCGCCGCTGATGCTCGCCCTCGCCGCCGGGCTGCGCCTGCCCTCGGTGCGGCGGCTGCGCTCGGGCGCGGCGGCGCGCTTCGCCCCGCTCGCCGCGGGGGCGGTGCTCGCCGGGGCGCAGGCGAGCGTGACCGGGCTCGACTGGGACCCGCTGGGGCTCGCCGGGGTCCAGAGCCCGGCGCCCACCCTGGGGACCTACTACATGGGCGGGCTGCGCACCCTGCTGGGCCGGGAGGACCGGGTCACCTGGACCACCGACTTCGACGACAAGGTGCTCGCCGACGCCCGCTCCAGCGCCTGGATCCGCGCCCACGGCTGGTCGGGCCACCGGGCGGTGCTGTGGAGCTCGGACGCCTGGCCGTACATCCTCGCCGACCTCCCCCTGCTCCTCCCCACGGCGCCGATCTACAACGACATCGTCCTCGCCGGCTCGCACCAGGCGCTGGTGGCGCAGGTCGCCGCCCTCGACCCCGAGGTCATCCTCAGCCAGGACTTCGACCTGGTCGTGTTCCCGGAGGTCTCCACGCTGCTGGAGCGCCGCTACCGGCAGGTGTTCGCCGACTTTCCCGACGCGGTGTGGATTCGCAGCGATCTGCCCGACACGGCGCCCCGGCAGATGCCATGATGGGGCCGCGGTGGGCGCGGTTCTCCGGAAGTCGCGGCGTCACCGGCGGGCGCTCCTGGTGCTGCTCGCCGTGGGAATGGCCGTGCCCGTGCCCGTGGCCGCCCACCTCTCGCCGCTGCCCGGCCTCCGCCACGGCGGCAGCCTCGCCTCGGTCGAGCGGCTGCTGACCCCCGACGACGGCGCCCTCCACCTGACCGAGCCCGGCTACCGGCTCGCCTACGAGCCCCACGGCGGCCGGGTCACGGTGGCCACGCTCGCCGGCCGCGAGTACGTCGACTTCCCGCTGGCGATGACGGCGGCGGGGCTGCGTCCGCCGCCGCACAGCCGGCTGGTGGGCCGCCGCTTCGCGGCGCAGTTCGAGAGCCGCCTGCTCGCCGCCGACGGGCGGGTGCTCGAGGAGGCGCTGCTGGAGCCCTCACGGGACAGCTTCACGGTGCGCTTCGCCGCCCGTCCGGAGCTGCTCGGCGGCGGGTCGCCGCGCTTCTTCCACGACGGCGCCGGCGGAATCGACCTCGCCGCGGTCACCGCCGGCTACACCCCCGACCCGACCCGGCCGGCCGGGTCCGCCCTGCCGGTGACCGGCATCGCCGGACGCACGCCCTTCGCCCCTCCGCCCTACCAGATCCAGCTGGGCACCACGCCGGGCTGGGTGGGGTTCGGCCTCGTCGAGGTTCCCTCCGCCACCACCATGCGGCTGACCGCCGGCGGCGGGATCGACGTCGACTACCCGCCGGCCCTGGTGAGCCGGGGGGGCGACCTCGGCGCCGGCCCCGCGGTGAACGGGCTGGTGCGCTTCCCCGCGTTCGTGGTGACCCTCGCGGCCGACCCGCTGAGCGGCCTCCGCGCCTACCACGACGCTCTCAGCGGGCAGGGGCTGTCCGCCTCCGCGGCCCCGCCGGGGAGCCGGCCGGGGTGGTGGTCGCGCCCGCTGGTCGACACCTGGGGCGAGCAGATGGCGACCGGCTCGGCGCGGACCAGCCCCCGCTACACCGCGGACTGGGTGCGCCAGTTCGTCACCGAGTGGCGGCGGCACTTCGGCCCCGGCCCGGTCACGGTGATCATCGACTCCCGCTGGCAGGCGCGGATCGGCGACCCCGAGCCCGACCCGGTGCGCTTCGGCGGGGCCGCGGGGATGCGCCAGCTGGTCGACGAGCTCCATGCCCAGGGAGACCGGGTGGTGCTCTGGTGGCCGATGTGGGCACGCAACCTGGTGCGCTTCCCGCCGACCACCAGCGCCTTCCGCAGCGGCGCGCCCCCGGAGCAGGTCGTCGACCCCACCGGCCCCGGCTTCGAGGAGACCACCCGCGCGGCGATGGCCACCCTGCTGGGCACCGGCCCGGGTCAGCTCGGAGCCGACGGGCTCAAGCTCGACTGGTGCTACGACATCCCGCTCTCCCTCGCCGACGCGGGGCTGGGCTGGGGAGCCGCCGCGCTCTACCGCTACCTCGCGACGATCCACTCGGCCGCCCACGCGGTGCGGCCCGACGCCCTCGTCGACGCCAGCGCGGCCGCCCCGCAGTTCGCCGCCGTCACCGACGCGGTGCGCCTCTACGACGCCTGGAGCGAGGCCGACTGGAACCGCCGCGCCGGGGTGGTGAGCGCCGCCGTCCCGGACACCCTCATCGACGGCGACGGCTTCCAGACGACGGCGGCGAACCTCGTCGCCCACGCCGTCTCCAGCACCGTCTACGGCACCCCCGCGGTGTACTTCGCCACCCGGCTGATGGACGGCCGGGCGATCCCGCCGGCGCTCGCCGCCGAGGTGGGCACCCTGGTCGCGCTCAGCCCCGACAAGGGGCAGGGCCGGCCCCGCTGGCTGGGTGGCGGCGACTGGGAGTACGTCACCGGCTCGGCCCGGCAGGCGCGCAGCTTCGGCGGCGGCACCGGGCTGGTGGTCTGGCGCAGCGCCGGCTGCGGCACCGCGCTGGCCACCGCCGGCGGCCGGATCGCGCTGCCGCTGCGCGCCCCCGCCGGGGTGGTGGTGCGCGACCCCGGCGGCCACCCGGTCGCCGCCCAGCGCGTCCCTGCCGGCCTCAGCCTGGTCCTCGCGGCGGGCCGCCCGTATACCCTGCAGCGAGCCGGAGCCAGCTGCTGACCGGGCCAACGACGGGAGGCCAGCCAGACCCATGAGCACCACCGCGACCACCGTGACCCCGGAGCTCCAGGCGTACCTCGCGCCCCTGTTCTGGCCCGAGGACAGCCTGCTCCAGGACCTCGCCCGCGACCTCGCCGAGCGCGGCCCGCAGATCCAGGTCTCGGCCGACGAGGGGCGGTTGCTGGGCATGCTCGTCACCCTGACCGGGGCCCGGCGGGTGCTCGAGGTGGGGACCCTCTTCGGCTACTCCGCGGTCTGGATGGCCCGGGCGATGGGGCCGGCCGGCCACCTCGACACCGTGGAGTTCTCGCCGGTGCACGCCGAGGCGGCGCGAGGCTGGGTCGAGCGCGCCGGGCTCGCCGAACGGGTCACCGTGCACGAGGGCCCGGCCCTCGAGGTGCTGCCCGGGCTCACCGGCACCTACGACCTCGCGTTCTTCGACGCCGCCAAGTCGGAGTACTGCGACTACCTCGACCAGGCGCTGCGGCTGGTGCGCCCCGGCGGGCTGATCCTCGCCGACAACGTCTTCTGGAACGGCCGGGTGACCGGTGGGGGCGACGGGGACGCGGACGTTCGCGGCATCCGTGACTACAACGCGCGGATCGCCTCCGACCCGCGGCTCACCTCCACGGTCATCCCCGTGGGCGACGGCCTGGCGGTCTCGGTGGTGCGGTGAGCCGGCCTCAGTGCTCCCCGGGCGGGTCGGGGTCGTCGGTGGGCCGGGGCTTCCTCCGCTCGTGACCGGAACCGTGGCGCCCGTCCCGGCCGGTGCTCTGGTCGGGGACCCAGCGGCCGCTGCCGTCGTAGTGGCCGCGGCAGTCGTACCGACGCGAGTCGCAGGAGTACGAATGTGACGAGCCCGAGTTGCCCGAGCCGGTGTTGATGGTCGGCAGGTTGATGCCGCCGCATCCGCCGAAGAGCACGAGCAGGAGAAGAGCCCCGATGCCGAGCACGATCGGCACGGTGGGGTCGTTCTTCTTGCCACCTTCTCCGGCCAACTCTGCCTGAAACCTCCCTGGTGGCCTCCAGTATGAGCCGCGGTCGCCGCCGCCTGCAGGCGCCGCTCAGGGCCCCCGGCGATCGGGCGGCGGAGGGCGATCCTCACCATCGTGGCCGGAACCCCGGCCGTCCCAGCGGTGGTCGCAGCGCGAGGTGTCGTTCTGGACGCAGCCGGGCGACGTGCCCCAGCCCCGCACGCCGTGCTGGCCGCCGTACAGGAGGAGGAGCAGCAGCGCCAGGAGGACGACGACGATCACCCACGTGCTGTCGTCCTTCTTCTTCTCCTCCTTCCCAGGCCGGACCGTGACGTCCCATCCCGGCATGTCCTTCCCTCTCCGCCATCCACGTCCGAGACCGACGGCAGCGCCCCCCGTCCCTTGTACGCCGGGCCCGCGGTATTGTCAAGGTATGTCACTATCTATGGTCCGCCGGCGGCGCTCACGGGCGTGGATCTAGCCGGCGCGCACCAGCGCGTCGCGGCCGAGCCGGTCGAGCCCGGTGTGGCCGCTGAGGGCGAAGGTGAGGTCGAGCTCGGCGAGGAAACCGCGCAGCAGCTCGGCCACGCCCTCCTCGCCGGCCACCGCCAGCGCCCAGATGTACGGACGGCCGAGGAGCACGGCGCGGGCCCCGAGCGCGAGGGCGACGAAGGCGTCGGCGGCGGTGCGGACACCGCTGTCGAAGAGCACCGGCAGGCTCTCGGGGACGGCGTCGACCACCCCGGGGAGGGCGTCGAGGGCGGCGATGGAGCCGTCGACCTGGCGGCCGCCGTGGTTGGAGACGAGGATGCCGTCGACGCCGAGGTCGGCGGCGCGGCGGGCGTCGTCGGGGTGGAGGATGCCCTTGAGCACGATCGGCAGCGAGGTGTTCTCGCGGAGGAAGGAGAGCCCCGCCCAGGTCACCGAAGGGTCGGAGAAGATCCCGAGGAAGTGCCGGACGGCGCCGGCCATGTCCTCCTCCGGAGGGGTGGGCAGGGCGGCGCGGAAGACCGGGTCGGAGAGGTAGTTGGCGATGCCCTCGCCCTGGAGGAAGGGCAGGTAGGCGAGCTCGAGGTCGCGCGGCCGCCAGGCCAGCATCCAGGTGTCGAGGGTGACGACGATGGCGCCGTAGCCGGCGCGCTCGGCGCGGCCGAGCAGGCTGGCGGCGAGGTCGGGGTCGCGCGGCCAGTAGAGCTGAAACCAGCGCGGGGCGTCGCCCTGGGCCTCGGCCACCTCCTCGAGGCTGCGCGAGGAGGCGGTGCTCAGCACCATCGGCACCCCGGTGGCGGCGGCGGCACGGGCGACCGCCACCTCCGCCTCGGGGTGCACGATCGACTGGACCCCGACCGGCGCGAGCATCACCGGCGCCGGCATCGAGGTGCCGAGCACGGTGGTGGCGAGATCGCGATGGCTGACGTCCCGGAGCATCCGCGGCACGATCCGCCAGCGCCGGAAGGCCTGGCGGTTGGCCCGCATCGTGTCCTCGGCGCCGGCGCCGCCGGCGACGTAGCCGAAGGCGCCGCGGGTCAGCTGCCGCTCGGCCCGCTGCTCGAGCGCCTCGTAGGTGAGCGGCAGCCCCGGCAGCCGCCCCGCCAGTCCGTCGAGGTAGATGCGGTTCTGGTACCCGGCGAGCGGCGCCACCTGGATCATGCTGGGTCTCCCTCCGCGGCCTCGGCCACCCGGTGGCGCAGCCGCCGCATGCCGCGCAGCCAGCGGTCGTGGTCGGCGGCGCGGCGCTGCGCGTAGCCCGCCACCTCGGGATGGGGGAGGATGAGGAAGCGCTCCCGGCGCACCCCGTCGAGCGCGATCTCCGCGACCTGGTCGGGCTCGAGCAGGTCGCCGAGGATGGCGGCGGCGGCGCCCTCGGCCGCGGCCATGTCGGTGCGCACCCCCTGGGGGCAGAGCACCGACACCCCGATCTCCTCCCCGTGGGCGATGGCGAGCCACTCGAAGAGCGAGAGCGCGGCGCTCTTGGTCACCGCGTAGGGGGCGGCGAAGACGTGGTTGACGAGCCCGGCGGCGGAGACGGTGCCGAGCAGGTGGCCGCGGCCCCGGGCCAGCATCCCCGGGATCACCGCCCGGGCGGCGTAGACGTGGGCCATCACGTTGACCCGCCAGATCCGCTCCCAGTCGGCGTCGGCCACCTCGGGGCCGCCCCGCACCGCGATGCCCGCGTTGGAGCACCAGAGATCGATCGCCCCGTGGGCCGCCTCCGCCCGCTCCACCAGCGCCACGACCTCGGCCTCCACCGAGACGTCGCAGCCGATGCCGAGGCCGCCGAACTCCGCGGCGACCCCCTCCGCGGCGGCGGCGTCGAGGTCGGCGACGACCACGGCGCGGGCCCCCTCTGCAGCGAGACGCCGGCTCAGCGCCCGGCCGATCCCCCGCCCCCCGCCGGTGACCACCGCGACGCAGCCCTCGATCCGCATGGACCCGATGGTAGGAGTCCGGATGGCGCAAGAGTTTGAGCGCCGGTTCGTTGAAGTGAATGAGCCCGGGGAGCCCGCCACCCCCGGGCTCTTATTTTTCCCCCCGGCGCCGGCCCCGCTCCGGGCCCTCCGTACACTGCACGGGTGAGCACGCCCGCTCCCGCGAGCAGTCCCGCCAAGCCGATCCTCCGCGGCTACTCCCACGCCGTCGCCGCCGTGGTGGGAGGCGCCGGGACCGTGTTCCTCCTGGCCCGCACCGTCGGCGACGCGCCCAAGCTGATCTCGGTGCTCGTCTACGGGATCAGCCTGGTGGCGCTCTTCGGGGTGAGCGCCCTCTATCACATGGGCACGTGGAGCCCCGCCCGGCGGGCGCTGCTGCGCCGCCTCGACCACGCCAACATCTTCGTGTTCATCGCCGGCACCTACACCCCGGTGGCGGTGAACGTGCTCGACGAGGGCTGGCGGATCGCGGTGCTGGTGACCCTCTGGGGGGCCGCCCTCTGCGGCGCCGTCGCGGTGGCACCGGCGCTGCAGATCCCCCGCTGGGCGCTCACCTGCGTCTACCTGCTGATGGGGTGGGTCGGCCTGGTGGTGATGCCCCAGGTCGCCGGCCGGGTCGGCGCCGGGGTGCTGCTGCTCGCCGGCGGGGGCGCCCTCTACTCGGTGGGCGCGGTGATCTACGCGCTCCGCCGCCCCCGGCTCTGGCCGCGGGTGTTCGGCTACCACGAGGCCTTCCACCTCCTGGTGATCGCCGCCAGCTGCCTCTTCTACGCCTTCGTCGTGGCGTTCGTGGTCCCTCACGAGCGGCCCTGAGGCCGGCTTCGGACCGGGCGTTCACAACCCATTCAGCCGCGTCAGGATTCGTTTATGATTCGGACAAGGAAGGGTTAGGAGCTGATGAGGTCGGGGGCGTCCTGGGCGGAGGTCGCAGGGGTCCAGGACGCGGTGCGGGTCGCGCGCCGGGGACCATTCCCGGGCGTCGCGGATCCGCACAGGGGTCAGGAAGTGCTGACGGTGGCCACGCCGGGTGTCCCGCGCCGCGTTCCTCCTCCGCTGTGCGGCGGAGTGCCGAGGATCGTCGCGGGCTGAGAGTCGGCCGCGACCTCGCGTGGCGGTGACGCCACAGGAAGGGAAAGGGAAGGGAGATGGCTGTCAGGGTGATGCCGGCGCCGGACGAGGGTGCGGAGCCACAACCGGGGTGGCACGCGCTCATCGAGAGCCCCGGCGAGGTGGAGGTGCCGCTGACCGGGCGGCGCGTCCGCGGTCGCAGGGTCAGCGCGGCGATGCTGGCGCGGCGGAGCGGCGTCCGGCTCCTCATCTACACCCAGGACGGGCTCGGGCTCGGCCACCTGCGCCGGGCCAGCTCGGTGGCGGCGGAGTTCCTGCGCGGTGAGGCCGAGGGCTCGGTGCTCACCATCTCCGACTCGCCGCTGGGCTCGCTGATCCGCGATGTCCCACACCACGACTACCTCAAGCTGCCCTCGATCGTGAAGGCGGGGCCGGGCGACTGGCGGCCGCACTCGCTGCCGCTGGAGATCGGCGAGGTGCGCCGGCTGCGGAGCCGGCTGATCCTCGAGGCGGCCACCGCGTTCCGCCCCGACGTGCTGCTCGTCGACCACATGCCCCACGGCGCCCTCGGCGAGCTCCTGCCCACCCTGGCGGCGCTGCGCCACACCCCCACGCGGGTGGTGCTCGGGGTGCGTGACATCATCGACGACCCCGCGGTGGTGCATGCCCGCTGGCGCGCCGAGGGCGCCTTCGACGCCCTCGCCGAACACTACGACCAGGTCCTGGTGTACGGCTCGTCGGAGGTCTTCGACCTTCCCGAGCAGTACGGGTGGCCGGCCGAGCTGGCCCGGATGGTGCGCTTCTGCGGCTACGTCTGCACCCCCGCCCCGGTGGCCCAGCGGCGCCTCCCCGCCCGCCGGATCGGCATGGAGCCGCGGGGCAGCATGGTGGTGGCGATGGCCGGCGGCGGCGCCGACGCCCACACCCTGATGAGCACCCTCGTCGACGCCGTGCCCCAGGTCTGCGCGGCCCGGGCCTGCACCTTCGTGATCGTCACCGGGCCGTTCATGCCCGACGCCCAGCGCCGCGACCTCAAACGCCGCGCCGTCGGCCTGCCGGTGCGGCTGCGGACCATGGTCGGCGACCCGCTGCGCTATCTCGCCGCCGCCGACATGGTCGTGGCCATGGCCGGCTACAACACGACGATGGAGGTGCTGCGGGTCGGCACCCCGGCGCTGCTGGTGCCGCGGCGGGGTCCGAGCGCCGAGCAGCGAATGCGGGCGCAGCGCTTCGCCGACCGCGGCTGGGTGTCGCAGCTCGACCCCGACGAGCTCGAGCCGGGCCGGCTGGCGGCCGCCGTGCTCGAGGTGCTCGATCGAGGGGCGGCGACGCCCGCGGTGCCGCCCCCCGACCTCGGCGGCCTCGCCCGCGCCGCCGAGTCGCTCCACGCCGCGGCGCTGGCGGCGCGCGCCACCGTGACCGCCGACCAGCATCCGGCCGCCGCGGCCAGGGTCGGCGAACGGGTCGTGTAGCGTGGACGTGGAGGGGGTGCTGTCCGGTCGCGGGGGCGACCGCCCGGTGCGGAGTCTGCTCCTCGGCGCCGGCCGCGCCCCGCTGCGGGCGCTGCTGGACTCGATGGCGGGTGGCTCCGGCACGGTGCGCGGCTGCCGGCTGCGCCGGGCGCAGCTGAAGCCGGGCAGGAAGCTCACCGCATACCACGACGTGCTCATCGCCGGCGACCCCCGGCCGGTGCCGGTGGTGGTGACCTGGCACTCCGGCGGCGTGCCCGAGGGGGCCGCGGAGCGCGCCGCCGCCGCCGAGGCGACGCTGCGCGCCGCCGGCCTGCCCGCCCGTCTGCCCCGCCTCTGGGCGGTCGACCGCGCCGCCGGCATGATCGTCCTGGCGGCGCCGCTGGACCCCGCCTTCCCCGCGCTGGCGCGGCTCTCCGACCCCGCCTCGGTGCCGGAGACGCTGGCCCGGTGCGGGGAGGAGGCGGTGCCGGCGGCGGGCTGCGGCGTCCGCCCGCTCCGCTACCGCCCCGGGCAGCGCCACGTGCTCGAGTATCTCGGCCCCCGGCGGCTCCGCCTCTTCGTGAAGCTCTACCGGCCCGGCGAGGGGGCGCCGGTGGCGGGCGCGGTGGGCGTTCTCGCCGCGCTGCTCGAGGAGTCGGGGGTGCCGGGGCTCCACGCCGTCCGCCCCGCCGCCGTGCTCGGCGACGGCGACGCCCTCGTCTACCGCGAGGTCGCGGGCGCGGCGCTCTCGCGCTCCCTCGGCGCCGGCTGCCGCCCCGACCCCGCCCACCTCGAGCGGGTGGGGCTGATGCTCCGCGCCGTGCACGCGGCGACGCCGGCGCCGCCGTCGAGCCTGCCCGGTCGCGAGCTCGCCGCCGAGGTGCGCACCGTCGGCCGCGCCTGCGAGGCGATGGCGGCGCTCCGGCCGGACCTGGGCGCCCTCGCCGCGGCCACCGTGGAGCGCGCCTGGCGGGCGATCGCGGCGCTCGAGCAGGAGCCCGCCACCACCCTCCACGGCGACATGAAGGCGGACCACCTGCTCTGGGGCCCGGGGGGCCTCCAGGTCCTCGACACCGATCGCTGCTCCCTCGGCGACCCCGCCTACGACCTCGGCAAGATGCTCGCCGACCTGCGTTTCTGGGCGGCGGTGACGGGCTCGCCCGCCGCCGCCGGGGCCGAGCGGGCGGTGCTCGCCGCCTACGCCGGCGGGGAGCCGCGAGTGGCCAGGGCACGGCTCTACGCCGCCCTGCTGCTGGTGCGGATGGCGGCCCGGCGGGTGCCGCTGTGGCGCCCCGACTGGGCCCCCCGCACCGCCGCGCTGCTCGCCTCCGCCGCCGCCGCGGTCGACGGATGACCCGGCTCCCCGCCGGGCTCGACCCGGCGCTTCCCGGCCTGGGCGCCGCGCTCGACCCGGATGCGGTGGCCCTGCGCTTCCAGCGACGCTGGCCGGCGCCGGGCGATCCCCCGGCGATCCGCGGCTGCACCGTCCAGCACCGGCGCTGGTCGCCCGGGGTCGAATGCGAGGCGGTGTGCCTGCTCACCACCTCGCGGTCGCCGGTGCCCACCCTCGGGGTGGTCACGGTGCGGCCGGAGGGGATCAGCCACCGCCTCTACGAGGATGACCCCGGGCTCGAGGGGCTCGCCGCGGCCGCCGACCCGGCGCGGATGCGGGACTGGCTGGCGGAGCGGCTGGGGATCGCGGTGGGCACCTGCACCGTGGTCCCGTTGAGCTACCGGCCGGGGCTCCGCTGCGTGCTCCGCTACCGGCTCGGCGCCGGGCCCGGCCCGGTCTACGCCAAGGTGGTCGCGGAGGGCGTCTTCGAGATCCTGGCCGGTGCCGCGACGGCGCTCGGCGGCGAGCTCGCGCCGGCGCTGGTCGGGGTGGCCCCGGCATGGCGCCTGGTCGCCCAGGCCGACGCCGGCGGCCACAGCCTGCGCAGCCTCGCCGCCGACCCGCCGCCCCCGGGCGCGGCGGCGCAGCTGCGCGCCGCGGGACGGCTGCTCGCCCGCCTCCACTCCCGCTCCGGGCCGCCCGGCGAGACCCGCACCCTGAGCGGCGACGCCGCCGCGCTCGGCGGGCTGCTCGCCGCCGTCGAGAGCGCCCTGCCGTCGAGCGCGGCGGCCTGGGTCGACGCCGCCGCCCGCCTCTCCGCGATCGGAGACGGTGAGCCACCGGCCCCCGCCCACGGTGCGCTGCGCCTCGACCAGGTGCACCTCGGCGAGGCCGGGCCCGCGCTCATCGACCTCGACTCGTACTGCTGGGCCGAGCCTGCCCGCGACCTCGGCAACCTGCTCGCCTACCTCCACTGGCGCGAGATCCGCCGGCCCGCCGCGGCGGCCTCGCTCGCCGGGGTGCGTGCCGCGCTGCTCGAGGGCCACGCCGAGGTGTGGGGCGCGGCGGTCGACCCCGGCCGGATCGCGCTCCACCAGGCGGCCTCGTCGCTGAAGATCGCCGGGCGCTGCCTCCAGAAGCTCGCCGTCGCCGAGTGGGAGCACCTCCCCCGGCTGGTGGAGGCGGCGCTCGACGGGCTCGGCGCCGCCGCCGGGACCCCGGGATGAGCGGCTCCCGCGGCCCGCTGCTCGTGCAGGGCGCCGCCGAGGCGCTCGACCCCCACCGGATGTCGCGGCGGCTGGCGCCGTTCCTCGAGCCCGCCGGCCCGGGGCTGCGGGTGCTCGCCGCCCGGGTGGTGGCGGTGGCGCCGGAGCGGCGCGCCGTGGTGGCCTACGACACCGGCGGCGCCGCCGGCCCCGGCCCGGCGCTGATCGCCAAGGTGTACGCCGACCCGGGGCGCGCCGGCCGGCTCCACGAGCTGCTCGGCCGCCTCGAGGAGCTCGGCATCGCCGCTCCCCGTCCGGTCGCCCACCTCCCCGAGCTGGGCATGGTGGTGATGACCGCCGTGGCGGGCCGCACCCTCGACGCACTCGGCGGCGCAGAGCGGGTCGCCGGGGTGGAGGCTGCGGCGGCGTGGCTGGCCGCCCTGCACGGCTCGGGCCTCGAGCTCGACCGCACCTTCGACCTCGCCAGCGAGAGCCGCAACCTGGTCAGCTGGGGGCGGCAGGTGGCGGCCCTCCATCCCTCCACCGCCATCGCCGTCGAGCGGCTGCTCGAGCGGCTCGACGGCCTCGCCGGCGACCTCCGCCTGGCGACCGCCACCCCGCTCCACAAGGACTTCCACCACCAGCACACCCGCTTCGGCGAGGCCGGCGTGGTGGTGATCGACCTCGACGAGGCGCGCGCCGGCGACCCCGCCTTCGACGCCGCCCACTTCGCCGCCAACCTGCGCCTCCTCGAGCTGCGCGAGGGCACGGCGGACGGCGGGCTCGAGGCCGCCTTCCTCGACGCCTACGCCGCCCGCACCGGGTACGCGCCCGACCGGCGCCACCGCTGGTGCCACGCGTACACCTGCCTGAAGATCGCCCGCCAGCTGGTCCGCGGACGGGGACCCGCCCCGGCGCCGGCCGGCGCCGAGCGCGAGCGGCAGCTGGGGCTGATCCTCGGGGAGGGGCTGCGGTGCCCGGGGTGAGGGTGGCCTACGTGGTGCGGAGCTGGCCGCGGCTCTCCCAGACCTTCGTCCTCAACGAGGTCCTGGCCCTGGAGCGGCTGGGGGTGGGGATCACGATCTTCGCCATGGCCCGAGCCGGCGAGAGCGTGGTGCAGCCTCAGCTCGCCGAGCTGGCGGCGGCGGTGCACCACCTCGACCCCGGTCCGGTGGCGGGGATCGGCGCCCACCTCCGGCTGGCGGCGCGCTCGCCCGGCCGCTACCTCGCCACCCTCGGTTTCGCGCTCAGCCGGCGCGGGTTGCTGGGCGGCTACACCCAGGGCGGCGCCGCCCGCTCCTTCCACCGCGCCGCGCTCGTCGCCGCCCGCCTCGCCGCCGAGCCGGGCGCCCCCCACACCCACATCCACGCCCACTTCGCCCACGACCCGGCGCTGATCGGGCTGCTCGTGCACCGCCTCACCGGCCTGCCCTTCAGCTTCACCGCCCACGCCCGCGACCTCTACCAGATTCCCGGGGCGGCACTTCGCGGACGGGTCCGCGAGGCCTCGGCGGTGGTCACCTGCTGCCGCACCAACGCCGACCACATCGCCGCCGTGGTCGGCGCCGCCGGGCCCCCGGTCGAGCTCGTCTACCACGGCGTCGACCTGGGTGTGTTCCGCCCCCTTCCGGAGCGTCCCGAGCGCGACCTGCCGCTGCTGGTCTCGGTGGGCCGGCTGGTGGAGAAGAAGGGATTCGACGACCTGCTCCGCGCCTGCGCGGTGGCCGCCGGCCGGGGGCGGCGCTTCGCCTGCGAGATCTACGGCGACGGCCCCTGCCGGGATGAGCTCGAGGCGCTGCGCGACCGCCTCGGCCTCGCCGGGGTGGTGCGCTTCCTGGGGGCGCGGACCCAGGCGGAGCTGCTCGGCGCGTACCAGCGAGCCGACCTCGTCGCGCTCACCCCGCGGGTGACCGCCGACGGCGACCGTGACGGCGTCCCCAACGTGCTCGTCGAGGCGATGGCCTGCGGCATCCCGGTGCTCGCCACCCGGGTGGGCGGGGTCGCGGAGCTGGTGACCGGGGGCGCCGATGGCCTGCTCGCCCCCGCCGGCGACGTCGCCGCCATCGCCGCCGGCCTGGAGGAGCTGCTCGACGACGCCGGGCGGCGGCGGCGGCTCGGCGAGGCGGCGGCGCGCAGCGCCCTGCGTTTCGATGGCAGGGCCGCCGCGCTCCGGCTCGCCGCGCTCTTCGACCACCGCAGCGGCGCCGCGTGATCAGCCCCGTCCGCGCGGCCTTCGACCCGCTGCCGAGCGTGCCCCTCCGCCACCGCTTTCCCCACCTCGTCGAGGCCTTCGACACCGAGGCGATGGGCGCCCACCTCCAGCGTGCGCTGCTCGACGGCACCGGCTTCGAGGCCGAGGTCTGCGGCCGGCCGCGGGCCGAGCTCGACGGCGACGCCTGCTCGTTCCAGTACCGGCTGGGGGTGCGCGATCCCGGCGGCGACCGGCGCGAGCTGCTCGTGCTCGGGACGATGCTCCCCGCCCCGGGTGCCGCCGCCGCCTACGAGCGAGAGGTGCTCGCCCCGGTGGCGGCCGGCTGGGCGCCCCAGTGCCCCGCCCCCCGGGCCACCGCCGCCGTGGAGACGCTGGGGATGGCGGTGAGCGTCTTCCCGGTGACCGGGGAGGTGCCCGCGCTGGTGGCCGCCACCGACCCCGCTCGGGTGGCCGCGGTGCTGGGCTCGCCGGTCGAGACCGCCGACCTGGTCCGCCTCCGGCGCTCCGGCGGCGCGGTGCTCCTCTACCGCCGCGCCGGGGGTGGCGACGTCTTCGGCAAGGCCGGCTACGCCGCCTCCGCCGAGCTGGTGACCGCGGTGCTGGAGGCGCTGCCTGGCGGCGGCGAGGGCGGGGTCGCCCACCCCCGGGTCCTCGGCCGCTCCGCCGAGCTCGACCTCACCCTGATCTCACGGGTCCCGGGACGCCGCCCCGACCTGCGGGTGGCCGCCGACCGCGAGGCCGCGGTGGGGGCCGCCGGCCGGGTGGGGGTGGCGCTGCACAGCTCGGCGATCGCGGCCGGCCCCGCCCACACCCTCGGCGACGAGCTCGCCCGGGCGGCGGCGGCGGTGGCGGCGATCGCCGTCTACATTCCCGAGGTGGCGGCATGGCTGGAGGGAGCGCTGCGGGGGGCACGGGCCGCCGCCGGCCGCAGCCCGGAGGCGCCGCTGGCACTCGCCCACGGCGACCTCACTCCCTCGCAGCTGCTGCTCGACCCCGGCGGGGTCGGGGTGATCGACTTCGACGGCGTCTGCCAGGCCGAGCCGGCCTTCGACCTCGGCCGCTTTCTCGCCTACCTGTGGACGGGGCTGGCCAAGGTGGGCGACCCCGACGGCGACGGCCACGCCGGGCGGCTGCTGGCCGCATATGCGGCCGCGGGCGGGGCCGAGGTGGCGACGGAGCGCGTCGAGGCCTATGCGATCGCCAGCCTGGTGCAGATGGCGGCGCACAGCTGGCGGACGCTCAAGACCGCCCGGCTGTTCCTCGCCTGCGAGGTGCTCGACGGGCGGCTGCGGCGGCTCTGAGCCCTCAGCGCTGACGCCGGCCGCGAAGGATCCGGGCCGGCGGATCGTCCTCACCGTTGAAGGCGTCGGCGACCTCGGCGGCGATCCGCCCCACGCCGCGCCGGCCCCGCGCCGCGGTCTGGCCGTCGTCGCCGCCGTGCCCGTTCCCGTTCCCCCTGCCCCTGCCGTTCCCGTGACCGTTGCCCCTGCCGCTCCCGTGGCCGTTGCCCGGGCGGAAGGCCAGGTCGAGGGTGGCGCGGAGGTCGCCGAGGATGGAGTCGAGCTGGTCGTCCGGCGAGGGCGGCGCCGGCACCGGCGGCCGGGGCGCGTCGATCACGGCCCGGGCCAGGGCCGGCGCCGCCACCACCAGCCGGCCCCGGCCCTGTTCGAGGCGCTCGGCGCTGTACCGGCTCTGCTCCTCGAGCATCCCGGCGAAGACGCCGCCGGCCCGCTTGAGCGAGGTGTAGCTCCCGCGCTCGACGATCCGGCCCCTCTGCAGCACCACGATCTCGTCGACGTTCCCGAGGGTGCTGAGGCGGTGGGAGATCATCAGCACGGTGCGACCCACCACCAGCCGGTCGATCGCCCGCATCACCTCCGCCTCGGCCTCGACGTCGAGGTTGGCGGTGGGCTCGTCGAGGATGAGGATGGGGGCGTCGCGGAGGATGGCGCGGGCGATGGCGAGCCGCTGCCGCTGGCCGCTGGAGAAGTTCTTGCCCTGCTCGCGCACCTGCGAGGCGTAGCCGTTGGGCAGGGCGGCGATCTGCTCGTGGATGTGGGCGAGACGCGCGGCGGTGATGATCTCCTCGTCGGAGGCGTCCTCCCGGCCGAGCGCGATGTTCTCGCGGATGGTGCCCTCGAAGAGCACCGAGTCCTGGAGCACCAGGCTGACGTTGCGCCGCAGCGTCTCCAGCGGGTAGTTGCGCGCGTCGACGCCGTCGATGGTGATGGCGCCGCTCCAGACCTCGTAGAAGCGCGGGATCAGCTTCACCAGGGTGGTCTTGCCGCTGCCGCTGAGGCCGACCAGGGCGACCCTGCGACCCGGGGGCACGCGCAGGTCGATGCCGGTGAGCACCGGCTGGCCCTCGCTGTAGCCGAAGACCACGTCGCGGAAGATGATGTCGCCCCGGACCCGGTCGGGGCCGGTGTAGGCGACCGGCGCATCCTTGATCTCCGGCGCCTGGCCGAGCACCTCCTCGATGCGCGCCGCGCCGGCGGAGGCGCCGGAGGCCAGGTTCATCAGCTTCGAGAGGTTGCGCATCGGCTGGTAGAGCTGCTTCGAATAGGTGAGGAAGATGGTCAGCGAGCCCGTGGTCAGGGTGCCGTCGGCGATGAGGAAGGGCCCGATCCCGAAGGTGTGGCCGTGCCCCGAGGCGATCCAGCCGCCGACGCTGATGATCGTCGCCGAGCTGATCGCGATCAGCACCGCCACGATCGGGGTGAACTCCGCCTGCAGCCGTCCCGCCCTCCAGCTCGCCGCCCACAGCCGGGTGCTGTAGCGGCGGAAGTGGGCGGCCTCTCGGTCCTCGAGGGTGAACGCCTTCACCTCGGTGATCGCACCGATGTCCTCGGTGGCCACCTCGGCGACCTGCCCCGCGGCCTTGGCCTTCACCTTGTTGGCCCGCTTGATCGCCAGCGTGTAGCGCAGCACGGTGAGGAAGAGCGCCGGCACGATGACCATGCAGAGGACGGTGAACTGCCAGTTGAGCAGCACCATGACGATGAGGATGCCGACCAGGGTCAGCACCCCGGCGAGCAGGTCGACGAGGCCGTCGGTGACCAGCTTCTCGACGTCCAGGATGTTGCCGGTGATGCGCTGCACCAGGTCGCCGGTGCGCTGCCGCCCGTGCCAGTCGAGCGAGAGGCGCTGGAGGTGCTCGAAGAGCCGGGTGCGCAGCCGCGCCGACAGGCTCGAGCCCACCCGGGCGGCGATCAGCACCTGGATGTACGAGAGCAGCGCGCTGATCAGCGAGAGCGCCAGCAGCATCAGCGTCGAGAACGCGACCACCCCCATCTGGGTGTGGATCTCGCTGTCGTTGAGGCCGTTGCGGGTGCCGATCGGGTCGAGCTTCGAGATCAGGCCGCCCATCAGCGGCACCGCCGGGTCGGCGTGGTGGACGATCTTGTCGAGGATGAACTTCAGCGGGAAGGCGGTGAGGATGTCGGCGCCGACCTGCACGAAGGTCATGGAGACGGCGACGGCGACCACCGCCCGGTAGCCACGGAGGTTGCGGTAGAGGAAGCGCCACATGGCTAGGCCACGCCCTGATCGGTCATGCGGTGGCGCTGGCCTCCATCGACAGTCCCTCGATGAAGGCCGCGAGGGCGGCTGCGGCGCCGGGCACGCCGCGATACCCCGGGAACGCGTTGACATCGACGATCGCGGGGCCGCGGGCGGTCACCAGCAGGTCGACGCCGTAGAGGCTGAGGTCGAACTCGCGGCCGGCCCGCAGCGTGGCCCCGACCCAGGCGGGCGAGAGCTCGCCGTCGACGATGGGGACGCTCTCCCGGCTGGCGCCGGCGAGCAGCGGGGTGGGCCGGCGGGCGGCGAAGGCGTGGCCGCCGACCACCCAGAGCTTCACGTCCCAGCCGTCGTTGTCCTCGTACTGCTGGAGGATCACGGGCTCGCCGCCCCACCGCGGCATCAGCGCCTCCATCTCGTCGGCGCTCCGCACCTGGGTGACCAGGTCGCCGGGACGGCTGAACCTGCTCTTGACGACCAGCGGGAAGTGCAGCGCGGCGAGCAGTCGCCGCGCCCGCCCCAGGGTGGGGACGCTCCAGGTGCGCGGGCAGGGCAGACCGGCCGCGGTCAGCCGCCGGGCCATCAGCACCCGGTCCTGGCAGGCACGGGTCGCCGCCGAGCCGTTCACCACCGTGCCGCCGCAGACCTCGAGCCGCCCGGCGAGGTCGAGGGCCGCGGGGGAGTGCGACTCGAGCAGGTACACGCCGGCGAGGGCGCGTGCCTCCTGCGCCGCCAGCGCGGCGGGGTCGGCGCCCTCGGCGCTGATCACGGCGACCTGATGGCGGGCGTCCAGCTCGTCGAGCATCGCCGCCAGCACCGGGTGCTCGGGCCGGTCGGTGATCAGGGTGATCCTCATGCGGGCACCCTGCAGTGCTTGAGCTGGGCGTCGCAGAACGCGGTCGGGTCGGGGAACACCCAGAGCGCGGCCTCCCGCAGCCGTCCGTCGTAGGTGTAGATCATGTGGTGGACGGTGTCGTAGGCGACCACGTGGCTCTTGTGGCTGGTGGGCACCGAGGTGAGGTAGCTGATCGGCGAGCCGCTGAAGATCGCCATCTCCGCGGGCGCGAAGCTCGAGGCCGCGAAGTAGAAGTGGTCGGTGGTGGGCTCGTAGACGACCAGGTCGCCGGCGCCGGCGAGGTCGAAGGTGCGGATCGGCGCGAAGCGCTTGAAGTCCCAGGCGACGGTCACCGGCTCGTCCTTGTCGGCGCAGCCGATGATCCCCTGGTTGGTGGTGGGGTTGATGGCGATGCCGTGGGGGATGCAGGGGACGTCGATGCTGCGGCGGCGCACCACCGTGTTGGTGCGCGGGTCGATCTGGATGATCAGGTTGTCGTCGATCGCGCCGACGTAGATCATCCCGTCCGCGGAGTCGTAGCGCGGCTGGGCGATCAGGCCGAGGCCGTCGACCCTGCCCACGATCCTGTTGGTGCGGGTGTCGACGGCGGTGAGGAAACCGTCGTCGGGATTGGCGACGTACACCCTGTGGTCGCGGGTGTCGTAGGTGATGAGGTCGGCGGCGAGCCTGCCGCCGGTGGGGACGCTGGTCACCATCGTCTGGTAGGTGGGCGAGCTGGGGTCGAGGTCGACCACCCCGACGGTGCCGTCGTCGTTGCCGGTGTAGAGGCGCCTCACGTCGGCGGCGAGCACCATCCCGTTCGGGAAGGTCGTGCCGGTCCTGATGGTCTTCACGTAGCGGCCCGGCGAGGCGGAGATGTCGAAGACGTCGATGCCCTGGTGGTTGGCATCGGTCTGCTCGGCGACGTAGAGGGTCTGGGTGGTGGGGTCGACGGCCATCTCGTCGAGCGATGCGGTGAGGCTGTGGATCGGCGGGATCTCCACCCGGGTCAGCGACTCACGGGTGATGGGCTGGAGCGCCGGCTCCTGGAAGCCGCAGCCGCCGGCCAGCGTGGCCGCGAGCAGGGTCAGCAGCAGTGTTCGCGAGCGTCCGAATCCTGGGCTGCGCATCCAGTGTCCCGTCCCCTTCCCTGTTGGATCCATCAGCCCCGGCCCACCGCCGCCGCCCCCGAGAGCCTTAATGCAACCTTAACCCGAGTCGCCCGACGGCGCAACCGATCCCATCTCCACCGAAGGCCGAATCCTTCAATCGCCACAGCCCAGAGGACTGTGCTCGCGGGACCTGCTGGGGAGCCGCGAATGCCCTATCAACGATTGGGGCAGGCCGACCCTTGCACTGCCGGCCGCTCCGGGTCAGGGACCGAGCAGCCTCCGGCACCGCAGCGCCATCTGGAGCTCGAGGCGGGCGTCGGAGCTGCTCAGCGAGAAGCCGCCGATCTCCTCGGCGCGCTTCAGCCGGTAGGCGAGCGAGTTGGCGTGGACGCCGAGCCGGCGGGCGGCGCGGCGGAGCCCGCCCTCCTCGAGGAAGGCGGCCACCGAGCCGCAGAGGTCGGTGCCCTCGCGGGCGTCGTACTCGCGGAGCGGCCCCAGGCGGTGCCGCCAGAAGCGGTCGATGCTGCCGTCGGCCGAGGCCTCGATGAGCATGCCGAGGAGGCCGAGGTCCTCGACGTCGACGACGCCGCTCTGGGCGCCGCCCGAGCGCGCCACCAGGTCGAAGGTGCGGCGAGCCTCGCGGTAGGCGCCGGACACCCCCGCGGCGTCGGCGGAGCGGCCGAGCACCGCGCTGCCGCCGCCGCATGCGGCTCGGAGATCGGTGAGCCAGCGCACCCCCCGATCGCGGTCGGGGCCGCCGAGCAGCGCCACCACCGTGCCCGCGATCACGTCGGCCAGCTCCCCGGAGCGGGGCGGGAGCAGGCCCTGCGCGTGCCGGAGCCAGGCGTCGGACCGCTGCTCGGCGGGGCCGCCGAAGAGGGCGACGGTGTGGGTGCCGGAGAGGTCGACGCCGACCTGGTCGGCCCGGGCCCGGAGCAGCTCGGTGGGGATGCGGCCGTCGAGCACGTCGACCAGCACCCCCACCCGCGCCATCCGCCCGCCGAGGTCGCGGGCACGCTGGTGGACGAGGGCGAGGGCGAAGAGGTGGGCGGCCTGCTCGAGGGCGACCGCCGTCACCTGCTGGCCGAGGTCGTCGTCGGGGAGGATGACGTTGCAGTAGCCGAGCAGCTCGCCGGCGGCGACCACCGGTGCCACCAGCCGGGGCAGCATCACCCCGATCGACGGATCCGGCTGGAGGCGCACCGGAAGGCCCGTCCTCGCCATCTCGGCGTAGCACGCGCGCATCTCCGGCGAGGCCCGGAAGCCCGGCGGGGTGCCGCCCGCGCGGATGGTCTCCTGGCGGTTGTCGTCGATGACGGCGTCGCCGGCGGAGCAGAGCATGTGGAACTCGGCGTCCTCGACCAGCACCGCGGTGCCGGTGGCGCCGGCCAGGGTGTCGGCCACGGTCTGGATGCGCAGGTCGTTCGAGGCGGTGCCGGCCAGCCGGGCGGTCACCTCGCCGAGGCGGGTGAGGGCGCCGTCGAGCGAGCCGATGACGAAGTCGAGCAGGGCCCCGGCCACCTCGTCGAGGTCGATGCCGGGCGCGAGGCCGATCACCGGCAGGCCGAGCACGCCACCCGCGGCCACCGCCTCCGGCGACACCAGCGGGGCGGCCAGCGCCGCCGCACCGCCGTCGCGGGCGGCATGCACCGCCTCGCCGCCGAGCAGGCGGGCGAGGAGGCGGAACTCGCCGGGGGCACACCCCCGGGTCAGCGCCGCGGTCGAGACCCAGCGGACCGAGGCACCGAGACCCTCGTGCCCGCTGAGCACCTCGCCCTCCCGCAGGGCGGGCAGACGCAGGCAGTGGGCCACGGAGGCCACCGGCGGGCAGAGGGTCGCCTGCCCGAACCGGCTCCCAGGCTCACTCACAGGGGTGAGCGTAGGGTCCCAGGGTCGGAGCTGGCATGCACGCTCACGCACAAGCCCGCCGCCCGGCGAGTTGTGCGTCCGGACCGGCCGGTCCGAGCCCGGCGAGGCCCGGGTCGCGCCGTGCGACCCGGGCCCCCAGGCTTCAGGAGACGACGGTCAGCGGGCCCCCGACCAGCTCGAGCCGGCGTAGGCGGGCTCGGGCGCCGGGGCCTGGGTCGGCGGCGCAGCCTCTCCGGCGAGGCTCACCGTCGCGGACCTGGTCCGCCCCAGGTAGGCGTACGCGAGCCCCACGATGATCCCGCCGCCGACGATGTTGCCGGGGACGGTGAGCGCCAGGTTGCGGCCGAGCTGGGACCAGTCGGCGGTGTGGTTGAGGATCGCCAGGCTGAACGCGGTCATGTTGACGATCGAGTGCTCGAACCCGGCGGCGATGAAGGCGAAGAGCGCCCACCAGATCAGCACCAGCTTGGCGGGATCGCTCTTGGTCCGCGACGCCATCCAGAGCGCCAGGCAGACCAGCATGTTGCAGAGCACCGCGCGCCAGAAGAGCTGCCCGTTGGTGGCGGCGATCTTTCCGGCCACCGTCGAGGTGACCCAGGCGAAGCCCGGGGCGACCGCGCCCGGCTTCGGCCTGGTGGCGAGCACCCCGCTCTGGTAGACCATCCAGGAGAAGGCGAACGAGCCGATGAAGTTGCCGACCAGGGCGGCGATCCAGACCGCGACCAGCTCATAGACCTTGCAGGTGCCGGCGACCAGCCCCTGGATCATGAACATGACCTCGCCGGTGAACAGGCTCGTGCCTGCGAACACCACGAGGGTCAGGGCGACGCCGAAGATCGCGCCGGAGGTGAGCTTGACGGCGATCGAGCCCCCCACCAGCAGCGGCCCCACGGCCGCGGCCAGGAGCACGACGCCGACCCCGATGAAACCGCCGGCGAGGACGGCGCTGAGCAGGTAGGCGATCGGCCGCTTGCGCAGCTGATCGCCCTTCGCTCGGGCCAGCGCCGCGTTCTCGTCGACCGCCTCGGGAATGGGAATGGGCATGACACGCCTCCCGCCTGATTGCTGACACACGCAGCTGTCAGGCTAGCGAGGCGGATGTGGCGGGGTCACCAGACGCCGCCACAGCCCGTGCACCGCCGCCCTGGACAAACGACGGAGGCCGACGAGCTCCCGTCCGGTGCGCACAGACGCGGCGGCCGCCGGGTTGTGCGCGGGCGGGCTACGCCTCGTGCGCCGGCCTCCCGGGCTCGGGCGCCACCAGGTAGATGACGCCGCCCTCGACCACGACGTCGTGGACACGCACCCGATCGGCGCAGTCGGTGACCTCGCCGGTGCGCAGGTCGACGACGCGCATGTGCAGCGGGCAGGTGACGGTGTCGCCGGCGACCACGCCGTCGGCGAGCGGGCCGCCGGCGTGGGGGCAGGCGTTGGACACCGCCCGCACCCCGCCGTCGCAGCGGAAGACGGCGATCCGCTCGCCGTCCACGGTCACCGCCCTGCCCTCGCGCGGGGGCAGGTCCTCGAGGGCGCCCAGGCGCACGCGGGTCGGGTTGGGGCTGATCACTGCACGCCCACCCCGGCGGCGGCGAGCATCGCGTCGCCGCGGTCCATCGCCTCGAGCGAGCGGTGGGCGGGGGTGGCGGCACGGCCGACCAGCTCGCGCTCCTCGGGCGCCCCGGCGGCGGGAAGGGCGCCGAACTGCAGCGGGGTGCGCGGCACCGCGCCCTCCGTCGACCAGGGCTCGCGAACCCTCGACTTGGCCCGGGCGAAGCGCGCCAGCAGCGCCTCCTGCTCCGCCGCAGGAGCATCGATGGTGGCGGCGCGGACCGCCTCGACGCCGACCCGCTGGAGGTAGTGGTAGGTGCGCTCCAGGTAGCGCGCCTCCTCGCGGTAGTGCTGCACGAAGAGGGCGACGTGGCGCAGCGCCTCCTCCGGGGTCGCCACCGTGGAGAGGAGGTCGCCCTTGCGCACCGACATCCCGGCGGCGCCGCCGACGTAGACCTCCCAGCCGGTGGCGATGCCCACCAGGCCGACGTCCTTGACGGTCACCTCGGCGCAGTTGCGGGGGCAGCCGGTGACACCGCTCTTCAGTTTGTGGGGGGTGTAGAGCCCCCAGATCATCCGCTCGAATGCGATCCCCAGCGCGGTCGAGTCACCGACCCCGAAGCGGCAGAAGTCGGTGCCGACGCAGGTCTTCACGGTGCGCACCGCCTTGCCGTAGGCGTGGCCGGAGACGATCCCGAGGTCCCGCCAGATCGCGGGGAGGTCCTCCTTGCGAACCCCCAGCAGGTCGAGGCGCTGGCCGCCGGTGACCTTGACCATGGGCACGGCGTAGCGGTCGGCCACGTCCGCGATCCGTCGCAGCTCGGCCGGGGTGGTGATGCCGCCGAACATCCGTGGGACCACGGAGAAGGTGCCGTCGCGCTGGATGTTCGCGTGCACCCGGTCGTTGATGAAGCGGGCGCTGCGGTCCTCCTCGTAGTCGCCGCACCACCACGCGTCGAGGTGGTACGAGAGCGCGATCTTGCACTTGGCGCAGCCGGTGCCGTTGCCGAGGGTCTCGAGCACCGCCTGCACCGAGCGCAGGTTCTGCGCCCAGATCTCGGCGCGCAGCGCGTGCAGCCCGAGGGGCACGCAGGCGCAGACGTGAGGCTCGGCGGAGGACGCCGAGGCCTCCACCCCGCAGCCGGCGAGCAGGGCGTCGACGATCGAGCCGCAGGAGCCGCAGGAGCCCGCCGCCCGGGTGCACCTGGTCACCTCGGCCCGGGTGGTGCAGCCCTGACCGCGGATCGCGCCGACGATCGCCGCCTTGGTGACCCCGTTGCAGCCGCAGACCACCGCCTCGTCGGCGAGGCCGGCGGCGACGCTGGTGGGCGGCTCGCCGGTGGGCGCGGCGACCAGCGAGAGCCGGTTGCCGTTCAGGGTCGAGCCGCCGGCGATCACCGCGGTGATCTGGGGGGCGGTGCTGAGGTCGCCGACCAGGATGGCGCCGCGGAGCTGGTCGTCGCGGAGCAGCACCCGCTTGTAGACCCCGGCGGCGGTGTCCTCGAGGGTGAGCAGGTCGTCGAGCTCGTCGGCGTCGACGGCGCCGGCGCTGAACACCTCGACGCCGGCGACCTTCAGGGTGGTGGCCGGGATGCCGCCGAGGAAGGCCGCGGTCACGTCGCCGCGGAGGTGGGCGGCGAGCACCCGGGCCTGGAGGTTGAGGGGGGCGACGATGCCGTAGAGCAGCCCGCGGTGCTCGGTGCACTCGCCGACCGCGAACACGTTCGGGTCGCTGGTGCGGAGCTGGTCGTCGACGGCGATGCCGCGGCCCACGGTGAGCCCGGACTCGCGGGCCAGGGCGGTCGACGGGCGGATGCCGCAGGCGACCACGACCAGGTCGGCGTCGAGGACCCGGCCGTCGCGCAGCGCGATCGCCTCGACCCGGCCGTTGCCCATGATCGAGGCGGTCTCCGCGGGCATCACCACCCGCATCCCCATCTGCTCCAGCTTGTGGCGGAGCACCCGGGCGCCCACGCCGTCGAGCTGCCGCTCCATCAGCCGGTCCATGAGGTGGATCACGCTCACCTCGACGCCGCGCTGACGGAGCCCGTAGGCGGCCTCGAGGCCGAGCAGCCCGCCGCCGATGACCACCGCGCCCTGCGACCTCGTCCCGCCCTCGATGATGTCGTCGACGTCGCGGAGGGTGCGGAAGGTGTGGACGCCGCCACGGTGGCGGCCCTCGATCGGGGGCATGACCGGGTCGGAGCCGGTCGCCAGCACGCAGACGTCGTAGGGAGTCTCGCGACCGGTGGCGTCGCGGACCAACCGCCGCTCGCGATCGAGGGCGACCACCTCGCAGCCGGCGTGCAGGGTGACCCCGTGGTCGGTGTACCAGTCCTCGTCCAGCATCGTGAGCGACTCGGGCTCGCAGGTGCCGGCGAGCACGGTGCTCAGCTTGATCCGGTCGTAGGCCGGGTGCGGCTCGGCGCCGAAGACGGTGACCTCGAAGCTCTCCCCGTCAGCGCCGGCCAGCTCCTCGAGGAGGGTGGCGGCGACCATGCCGTTGCCGATGACGACGAGACGGCGCCGAGTTCCGCCCATGGTGAGACCACCTCCTGCAATGACCGACGCCGTCCACCGTATGCGTGGGGGGAGCACGCGTCACCGGACGTCCCACCGGGGGAGGGCGTCCCGGCCGGGACGATGTCAAAGACCGACCCGACCAGTGAGGCGGGATGCACCAACCGGACCGCCCCCGGCTTGGCTGGTCGTACCCGCGGGTGCTCAGTCCCCGGACGGGGCCACGGTATCGAGGAGGAAGGCCTGGACGAAGGCCTCGTCACGCCAGCGCTGGTAGCGGCCGGAGGGGCCGCCGTGGCCGGCGCCCATCTCCATCTTCAGGAGCAGCCGGTGGTCGTCGGTGCGCAGCGCCCGGAGCTTGGCGACGAACTTGGCCGGCTCCCAGAAGCCCACCCGGGGGTCGTTGAGGCCGCCGGTCACCAGCATCGCCGGGTAGTCGCGCGCGGTGATGTTGTCGTACGGGGAGTAGGAGAGCATGTACTCGTAGAACTCGTCCTGGTGGGGGTCGCCCCACTCCTCCCACTCGATCACGGTGAGCGGCAGCGACTCGTCGAGCATGGTGGTGACCACGTCGACGAAGGGCACCTCGGCGACCACCGCGGCGAAGAGGTCGGGGCGCATCGTGGCCGCGGCGCCGACAAGCAGGCCGCCGGCGCTGCCGCCGCGGATCGCCAGCCGGGAGGGCCGGGTGTAGCCCTCCGCCACCAGGTGCTCGGCGGCGGCGCACAGGTCGGTGAACGAGTTGCGCTTGTGCAGCAGCTTGCCGTCCTCGTACCAGCGCCGGCCCATCTCGCCGCCGCCGCGCACGTGGGCGGTGGCGCTGACGAAGCCGCGGTCGAGCAGGCTGATCACCGAGGACGAGAACACCGGGTCGGACGGGATCTCGTACGCCCCGTACCCGTAGAGGAGGCAGGGGGCGCTGCCGTCGAGGGCGAGGTCGGCACGGTGGACCACCGAGACCGGCACCCGCACCCCGTCGGGGGCGGTGGCCCAGACCCGCTGGGTGCGGTAGCGGGCCGGGTCGTGGCCGTGGACGGTGACCCGCTTGCGCAGCACCCGCTCGCGGGTGCGCATGTCGTAGTCGTAGGTCGAGCGCGGCGTCACCGGCGAGGAGAACTCGAAGCGCAGCACCGAGGTGTCGTGCTCCGGGTTCTCGCCACCCCAGGCGCTGTACACCGGTTCGTCGTGCTCGATCTCGTGGATCGCGCCGCCGTCGAGGTCCATCACCCGGATCCGGCGCAGGCCCGCGCTGCGCTCGAAGAGGGCGAGGTGGCCGGCGAAGACGTCGACGCCGTCGAGCTTGACGTCGTCGCTGCCGCCGATCAGCTCGCGCCAGGCGGCGCGGCCGGGGGATGCCACCGGGGCCTCCATCAGCCGGAAGTTCTCGGCGCCGTCGTTGGTGACGACGAACAGGCGGTCGCCGTGGTCGGCAACCATGTACTCGATGCCCTGGCGCCGCGGCTCGACCACCCGCAGCGCCCCCTCGGGGTCGGCGGCGTCGAGGAGGTGGACCTCGCTGGTGATCTGGCTGCCGAGCTGGACCACGATGAAGCGCCCGGTCTTGCTCCGCCCCACCGAGACGAAGAAGCGCTCGTCGGGCTCGGTGAGGACGAGGACGTCGTCCTCGACCGGGGTGCCGAGACGGTGGCGCCACACCTGGAACGGGCGCATCGACTCGTCGGGACGGGTGTAGAAGAGGGTGCGGTTGTCGGAGGCGAAGGCGAGCCCGTAGTAGGTCCGCGCGAGGACGTCGGACAGCTCGTGGCCGGTCTCCAGGTCGCGGATCCGCACGGTGTGGACCTCGCCGCCGTCGTGGTCGACGGCGTAGGCGAGCAGGCGGTGGTCGGGGCTGAGCGCCATCGACCCCACCGAGAGGTAGTCGTGCCCCTCGGCGAGCGCGTTCTCGTCGAGGATCACCTGCTCGGGCGCGCCGTCCGCTGCCGCCCGGCGGCAGTGGATCGGATACTGCTGGCCGGCCACGGTCCGGTGGTAGTAGAGGTGGCCGGCCCAGGGCACCGGGGCCGACTGGTCGGTCTCCTCGACCCGTCCCACGATCTCCTCGTAGAGCCGCTGCTGCAGCTCCCCGGTGTGGGCCATGGCGGCGGCGGTGTGCGCGTTCTCCGCCTCGAGGTGGGCGATGGTGGCGGGATCCTTGCGGTCGCGCAGCCAGTGCCACTCGTCGACGCGACCACGCTCCACCTCGACGGGGCGGCGGGGGGCGGCGGGCGGTTCCATGGCCGGGCAGTCTGGCAGAACCCGGAAGCTACGAGGCCTCCGCCTCCTCCCTGGTCAGCGCGGGATGGACGCCCGGGACCAGCGTGCGGGCGAGGGTGAGCCGGCGCAGCATCCCGAGCAGCATCTCCCGCTCCTCGGGCGAGAGGTCGCCGCAGATCGCCCGCTCATGCTCGACGGCGACCTTGAAGGTGCGGGCGAGCATGCTCCGGCCCTCGGGGGTCAGGTGCAGGGCGCGGGCGCGGCGGTCGTTGGGGTTGGCCCGGCGCTCGACCAGCCCCCGCTGCTCCAGGGAGTCGACGATCGACACCATCCGGCTCGGGGGGATGCGCAGCGCCTGGCCGAGAGCCTGCTGGGAGCTGCCCTGGGCCTGGGCGACGTGGCGGAGCACCAGGAACTGGCGGGGCTCCAGCCCGAGGGGGGCGAGGAGATCCTTGAACCGGCCGCTGATCACATAGCCGAGCTGGGAGATGAGGAATCCCACCCCCGCGCCCGGGGTGACGCACCCCGGATCGTCGGCTCCGCTTGGCGCTTCCGTCACAGGACTGATACTACCAGGGCGGAATCTTTCTGCTATACATCGTTCCAGTCTGTAACTATTAGCGAACAGGGGATGAGACGTGGCAGCGAAGAACCAGCTTCGAGGACGGGCACCGGACCCCGCGGCCTCGTTCATGACCCGGCTCGCCGGGTTCGTCCTCCATCACCGCAAGCGGGTGATGGCCGCGTGGGGCGTGATCTTCATCGCCGGCATGATCGCCTCCGGGGCGGTCTCGAACCGGCTCAGCTTCGACTTCTCGCTCCCCGGCCAGCCCGGCTTCGAGACCGCCAAGCAGACCATCGCAACCTTCGGCAGCGGTGGAGACCAGGCCCCCGCCATCGAGGTGGTCACCGTCCCCGCGGGTCAGACCGTGGCGGGTGACGCCTCGAGCATCGCCGCCGGCTTCGACGCCGCCCGCAGGGCGCAGCCGAAGGTGCGCGTGGTCGACCTCGCCTCCACCGGCGACCAGCGCTTCATCAGCTCCGACGGCCGCTCGACCTTCGCCCTGCTCTTCGAGCCCACCGCCACCTCGTTCGGCGGCGACACCGCGGCCACCTCGATCGAGGCCGCGCTGACGACCGCGCTCCCCGGCTACCACGTCACCACCACCGGCCTGCAGGCGCTCGAGTCCGGTGGCGACACCAGCGGGCCGGGCGTGCTCCTGGAGACCCTCGTCGCCGGCGCCGGCGCGCTCGTGGTCCTCGCCCTCGTGTTCGCCTCCTTCCTCGCCCTGGTGCCGCTGGCCGTGGCCGCGGTCTCCATCCTCGCCACCCTGCTGCTCATCCTCGGCCTCACCACCCTGACCGAGGTCTCCTTCATCGTCCAGTTCCTGGTCTCGCTGGTCGGCCTCGGCGTCGCCATCGACTACTCGCTGCTGCTGGTCACCCGCTGGCGCGAGGAGCGGGCCAAGGGCGCCGACAACCACACCGCCGTGACCATCGCCGTGGCCACCGCCGGCCGGGCGATCGCGCTCAGCGGCCTCACCGTCGGCATCGGCCTGATCGCCCTGGTGGTGCTGCCCGTGCCCGGGCTGCGCAGCGTGGGCATCGGCGGGATGCTCATCCCGGTTGTCTCCGTCGCCGTCAGCCTCACCCTGCTCCCCGCCCTGCTCGGCGGCATCGGCCCCAGGGTCGACTGGCCGCGAGTCCGCAAGGAGGCCCACGCCAGCCGCGCCTGGACCGCCTGGGCCCGCCTGATCGTCCGCCACCGCTCGATCGCGGCGACCGTCGGCGTGGCCATCCTGGCCCTCCTCATCGTCCCCGTCTTCCACCTCCAGGTCGGCGCCACCAGCGCCAGCGCCCTCTCCCAGACCGGCCCCGCCCACGCCGCCTACCAGACCCTGCTCGACGGCGGCGTGCCCGGCGGCGTGCTCACCCCGATCGAGGTCCTGGTGAAGGCCGACCGGGCGTCGGCGGCGCTCGACACCCTCACCCGGGTGCCCGGCATCGTCACCGCCGACCTCCCCACCGGGTCCTCGCACAACGGGCTCGTCGACCTCATCGCCCTGCCCAGGGACGAGACCGTCAACTCCTCGACCCTGGCCGCGGTCACCGCGGTGCGCGACGCCATGGCCTCCCAGCCGGGCGTGGTCGGGGTCAGCGGCATCGGCGCCATCGAGCTCGACTACAGCCACGCGGTCTTCGGCAACTTCCCGCTGATGTTCAGCCTGGTGGCGCTGGCCACCCTGCTGCTGCTCACCCGGGCGTTCCGCTCGCTGGTCCTGGCCGTGAAGGCCGTGGCCATGAACCTGATCTCGCTCGCCGCCACCTTCGGCCTGCTCACCTGGTTCTGGCAGGACGGCCACGGATCGAACGCCCTCTTCGGCATCCCCGCCACCGGCGCGATCACCTTCTGGCTTCCGCTGATGGTGTTCGCCTTCCTCTTCGGCCTCTCCATGGACTACGAGGTCTTCATCCTCGCCCGTGTCCGTGAGGAGTACGACCGCACCGGCTCGACCGACACCGCGGTCATCGAGGGCATCGGCCGCACCGGCCGCCTCGTCACCAGCGCGGCGCTCATCCTCTTCTTCTCCTTCGCCTCGCTCGCCTCGGCGCCGAACACCGACATCAAGGTGCTCGCCACCGGTCTCGGCGCCGGCATCCTGCTCGACGCCACCGTGGTCCGGGCCCTGCTCGTCCCCGCCCTGATCAGCATGCTCGGCAGCTGGAACTGGTACATCCCCGGCTGGCTGGCCCGGCTGCTGCGGGTCAGCCCCGACGCCCCCCGCACCCTGCCCGCCCCCGCGCGGAAGGAGGCGGAGACCGCCGCCTAGCAGCCTGACATCTCCCCTCCTGCACCAGCCCCGTCCCCGCTCGCCGGGGGCGGGGCTGTTTGTTGGCATCATGCGGGCATGCGACTCCCGGTCATGCCTCCGGTCAAGCCGATGCTGGCGAAGTCGGTGCCGCGGATCCCCCCGGGGATGTCCTACGAGGGCAAGTGGGACGGCTTCCGCTGCATCGCCTTCCGCGACGGCGACGAGGTCGAGCTGGGCAGCCGCAACGAGAAGCCGATGACCCGCTACTTCCCCGAGGTGGTCGAGGCGCTGCGCGCCAACCTGCCGGAGCGCTGCGTGGTCGACGGCGAGATCGTGATCGTGCGGCGCGACCGGCTCGACTTCGAGGCGCTGCTCAACCGCATCCACCCCGCCGCCTCGCGGGTGAACATGCTGGCCCGCGAGACCCCGGCGTCCTTCATCGCGTTCGACCTGCTCGCCCTCGGCGACGACTCCCTCCTCGAGCAGCCCTTCCGGGTGCGCCGCGAGCGGCTGGTGGAGGCCCTGGCACCGGCGGCGCCGCCGGTGCACGTGGCCGCCGCGACCACCTCCGTGGAGGTGGCCGAGAGCTGGTTCCGGGAGTTCGAGGGGGCGGGGCTCGACGGCGTGGTCGCGAAGCCCTTCGACATCGCCTACCGGCAGGACCAGCGAGTGATGTTCAAGATCAAGCACGAGCGCACCGCCGACTGCGTGGTCGCCGGCTACCGCAGGCACAAGTCGGGCCCGGTGGTCGGCTCGCTCCTCCTCGGCCTCTTCGACGGGGAGGGGAGGCTGCAGCACGTCGGGGTCGCCGCCGCCTTCTCGATGAAGCGCCGCGCCGAGCTGGTCGAGGAGCTCGCCCCCTACGCCGTCGACGACCTCTCCGACCACCCCTGGCGAGAGTGGGCGGAGGCCGAGGCGCACCAGGCGGGCAGGCTGCCCGGCGCGACCAGCCGCTGGAACGCCGACAAGAACCTCTCCTGGGTGCCGCTGCGGCCCGAGCTGGTCTGCGAGGTCGGCTACGACCACATGGAGGGCACCCGCTTCCGCCACGTCGCCCAGTTCCGGCGCTGGCGCCCCGACCGCGAGCCAGGGTCCTGCACCTACACCCAGCTCGAGGAGCCGGTCCGCTACGACCTGGCCCGGGTACTCTCGGGGCCGTCGTAGCCGCCTCCGCGCGCGGACCGATCACAGGAGGATCCCCGATGACCGGCGACCCCACCGACCCCACCGACGAGGACTTCGACGACGCCCTCGACGATGGGCCCGACGACGTCGACGAGCCCGCCGACGACAGCTTCCTGCTCGGCGCCAGCGGGGTGCAGGCGCAGGTCGAGGCGGAGGCGGCGCGTGCCGAGGCCGAGCTTGCCGGCGAGGCCGCGCCCACCGACGATCACGACGCCGTGGTGTAGGCAGCTTTCCGCTGCACGTCGGCCGCACCGTGATCGTGGTCCAGACCGACCTGAGCGACGGCGCCGGGAGGCGCGTCGCCCAGGTGGTGCAGACCCAGGCGGTGCTGCCGCCGCGCGGCTGACCTACGCCTCGACCACCTCGGCGTCGATCACCTCGCCGCCGGTCGCCGGGGCGACCCGGCCGCCGCCGATGACCAGGTTCTCGCCCTCGGCGTCGACGCGGACAGTGTCGCCCTCGCGAAACCGGCCCTCGAGGATCGCCATGGCGATCGGGTCCTGGAGACGGCGCTGGATCAGCCGCTTCAGCGGCCGGGCGCCGTACACCGGGTCGTAGCCCTCGCGGGCGAGCAGGTCCATGGCGGCGTCGGAGATCTCCAGCTGGAGCTTCCGCCCCGCCAGCCGCCCGCGCAGCGAGCGGAGCTGGATGCCGACGATCTCCCGCAGCTGGGTGCGGTCGAGGCGGCTGAAGAGGATCAGCTCGTCGACCCGGTTGAGGAACTCGGGACGGAAGTGGCCGCGAACCTCGTCGAGCACGGCGCCGCGCATCTGCCGCAGCGCCTCCTCGTCGGGGTTCTCGGGGAGCGCGGCGATGAGGTGCGAGCCGAGGTTGCTGGTCATGATCACCAGGGTGTTGCGGAAGTCGACCACCCTGCCCTGGCCGTCGGTGAGGCGGCCGTCGTCGAGCAGCTGCAGGAGCACGTTGAACACGTCGGGGTGCGCCTTCTCGATCTCGTCGAGGAGCAGCACCGCGTAGGGACGCCGGCGCACCGCCTCGGTGAGCTGGCCACCCTCGTCGTAGCCGACGTAGCCGGGAGGCGCCCCGATCAGCCGGGCCACGGTGTGCTTCTCCATGTACTCGCTCATGTCGAGCCGGACCATGGCGCGCTCGTCGTCGAAGAGGAACTCGGCGAGAGCACGGGCGAGCTCGGTCTTCCCCACCCCGGTGGGGCCGAGGAAGATGAACGAGCCGGTGGGACGGTCGGGGTCGCTCAGCCCGGCGCGGCCGCGGCGCACCGCGTTGGCGACCGCGGTGATGGCGTCGTCCTGGCCGACGACACGCTCGTGCAGCCCCTGCTCCATGCGCAGCAGCTTGTGCATCTCGCCCTCGAGCATGCGGCGAACCGGCACCCGGGTCCAGGTGGCGACGACCTCGGCGATGTCCTCCTCGTCGACCTCCTCCTTGAGCAGCGGGCGGTCGCCCTGACCGGAGCGGAGCCGCTGCTCCTCCTCGGCGAGCCGCCGCTCCAGCTCGGTGAGACGGCCGTAGCGCAGCTCGGCGGCGCGGGCGAAGTCGGCCAACAGCTCGGCGCGCTCGGCGTCGTGGCGGAGCTGCTCGATCTGCTCCTTGATGCCGCGGATCGCATCCAGCGCCGTCTTCTCCTGCTGCCAGCGCTCGCGGAGCGAGGTGGCGCCCTCCTGCAGGTTGGCGAGCTCGCGCTCGAGCGCCTCGAGCCGCTCCCGCGAGGGTGCGTCGCTCTCCTTGCGCAGCGCCTCGCGCTCGATCTCCAGCTGGCGGATCTCGCGCTCCACGGTGTCGAGCTCGGTGGGCAGCGAGTCGATCTCGATGCGCAGCCTCGATGCGGCCTCGTCGACGAGGTCGATCGCCTTGTCGGGCAGGAAGCGGTCGGTGATGTAGCGGTTGCTGAGCACCGCGGCGGCAACGATCGCGGGGTCGGTGATCCGCACCCCGTGGTGCACCTCGTAGCGCTCCTTCAGCCCGCGGAGGATGCTGATGGTGTCCTCCACCGAGGGCGGCTCGACCATCACCGGCTGGAAGCGGCGCTCCAGAGCGGCGTCCTTCTCGATGTGCTTGCGGTACTCGTCGAGGGTGGTTGCGCCGATGCAGCGCAGCTCGCCGCGGGCGAGCGCGGGCTTGAGCATGTTGCCCGCGTCCATCGCGCCCTCGGCGGCGCCGGCCCCGACCAGGGTGTGCATCTCGTCGATGAAGAGGATCACCTCGCCATTGCTGGCGGTGACCTCCTTGAGCACCGCCTTGAGCCGGTCCTCGAACTCACCGCGGTACTTGCTGCCGGCCACCATCGCTCCGAGGTCGAGGGCGACCACGCGCCGGTCCTTCAACCCCTCGGGGACGTCGCCGGCGGCGATCCGCTGGGCCAGCCCCTCGGCGATGGCGGTCTTGCCGACGCCGGGCTCGCCGATGAGCACCGGGTTGTTCTTGGTGCGGCGCGAGAGCACCTGCACCACCCGCCGGATCTCGCTGTCGCGGCCGATCACCGGGTCGAGCCTGCCGGCGCGGGCGGCGTCGGTGAGGTCGCGGCCGTACTTGGCGAGCGCCTCGTACTTGGCCTCGGGGTTGGGGTCGGTGACCCGCTGCGAGCCGCGCACCGCCTCGAGGATGCCGTAGATGCGCTCACGGGTGACGCCAGCGGCCGTGAGCATCCGCGCCGCCTCGCCCTTGTCCTGACCGGCGAGGGCGAGGAGCAGGTGCTCGGTGGAGACGTACTCGTCCTTGAGCCGGCCCATCTCGTCGAAGGCGGCCATCAGCACGGCGCGCAGCGGCGGGCCGACCCCCGGCTCGGCGGCGCCGATCTGCTTGGGGCGCGCGTCGAGGGTGGAGTGCAGCCGGGCGGCGAGCGGCTCGGGCTGTACCTCGAGCCGGCGGAGCACGCCGGGCACCAGGCCCTCGGGCTGCTCGAGCAGGGCGAGGAGCAGGTGCTCGGGGTCGACGGACGGATGCTGCAGGGACTGGGCCGCCTGCTGAGCGGCCTCGAGCGCCTCCTGCGAGCGCTCGGTGAAGCGGTCGAGTCTCACGGCGCGATCGATACCTTCGGTGGGCTGATGGGACACTCGAGTGATACCCGACACTGGTGCTGGCCAATCCTCTCGGCCGCCGCTACCATGGGCGCCGATCGAGCATGCGTTTCCTCCATCCGCGTCTTGCCGACATGCTCCGGTCGCGTCCCGCCGCCCTGACGGCGGGCGCCGCCGTGCTGATCACCGTGGTCGTCTCGAACCAGCCGCACGACGAGGTGCTGACCCACCCCCAGTCGGCGTCGGCGGCCTCCACCATCCGCACCGACCGCCGCAGCGCGCCGGCGCCGATGCGCACCCTGCAGCGCCGCATCGAGTTCGCCGACGGTTCGGCATCGCACCCCGGTGCCCCGGCGGTGGCCGCCGACACCGGCATCCTCGTCGACCTCGACACCCGCACCATCCTCTGGGAGCGCAACCCCCACACCTCCCACGCCCCCGCCAGCACCACCAAGCTGGTCAGCACCCTGGTCGCGCTCGAGAACTTCGGCCCCGACCGGCAGGTGACGATCACCCCCGACGCCCTCCACCAGGCCGGCGACGAGACGGTGATGGGGATCCACGCCGGCGAGACCTACACGGTCAGCGACCTGCTCGCCGGCATGCTGTTGATCAGCGGCAACGACGCCGCCACCGCGATGGCGGTCGACACCGTCGGCATGGACGGCTTCGTCGCCGCCATGAACGCGCAGATGGGGGCGCTGGGGCTGCACGACTCCCACTTCACCACGCCGGTGGGGCTCGACGATCCCGCCCAGCTGTCCTCCGCCTACGACCTCGCCGCGGTGGCGACCGTGACCGGCGAGATGTTCCCCCAGTTTCAGCGGCTCGTGTCCACAATCGACATGCAGCTGCCGGCGGGCAGCGGCCACCCGGGCTTCCAGCTGCACAACCTCAACCGGCTGCTGTCGCTCTACCCGCCCACGGTCGGGGTCAAGCCCGGCTACACCGGCAACGCCGGCCCCTGCCTGGTGGCCGAGGCGGTCCGCGAGAACCACCGCCTCGTCGCCGTCCTCCTCGGCGCCCCCCACCTCTACAGCGACATGCGCCTCCTCCTCGACTGGGGGTTCACCCAGAAGGGCCTCCCGCCCACCGTGACCCCCCCGCCCGCGCCGCCGCCAGCGCGGCCGCACCGGTAGTTGGGGAGCTCCCGCAGGGTTCTGCACCTCCCGAACGTAGGGAACCGTGCAACCGCCCGAGACCGGGCCCACGGGAGAGAAACATGCGCCGTATCGGCATCGCCGCCGCCATGCTCGCCGCCGCCGGGATCGGCGCCACCGCGATCGTCACCACCAGCCACGCCGCCGGGCTTCCGCTGCCCATCGTCGGCGGGGGCAGCGGCCTGCCCGTGGTCGGCAGCCTGCCCGGCCTCAGCGGGTCGAGCGACCCGATCAGCGGCGTCCTCGGGTCGGTCACCGGGCTGCCCGGCTACGTCCTCAACTGCGGCGTGATGGCCAACGTGCCGGTGCTCCAGCACCCGGCCACGGCCACCAGGAAGAGCAAGACGAAGAAGACCAAGCACACCGCGCCCTCGATGCCCACCTGCGCCGGCGGCCTGCCGGTGGTGAGCGGGCTGCCCGTGGTCGGCGGCATCGCCGGCGGGCTGCCCACCAGCGGCCTCGGCGGACTCACCGGGGGCCTCCCCATCGTCGGTGGCGGCGGGCTCGGCGGGCTCACCGGCCTCGCCGGCGGCCTGCCCATCGGGAGCCTCACCGGCCTCGCCGGCGGCCTGCCCATCGGAAGCCTCACCGGCCTCGCCGGCGGCCTGCCCATCGGCGGCCTGCTCAACGGCCTCCCGGTCGGCGGCCTCACCGGGGGCCTGCCCCTCGGCGGCCTGGGCCTCTCCAGCCTCCTCGGCGGTTAGCCGAGCGCCGAACGGGGCTCCGCCGTCGCGCCGGCGTCTGTCCTCAGCGCTGCCAGGGCCTGGCAGTAGCCGAGGCAGACGTCGACGTAGGCGGCGTGGCTCCAGCTCAGCGGCGCCACCGACAGCGGGGTGCCGGTGAACGGGTTGACCTGCTCGGGGAGCAGGCCGGCGGCGGAGGCGTGGCGCTCGACCCACTCCAGCAGCGGCAGCACCGTCTCCTCGAGCTCGGCGACGCTGCCGGCGGTGCGCACCCGCCAGTCGGCGAGCCACAGGGTGCAGATCACCCACGGGTTGCCGGGGACGTCGTCGGACAGCTCGACGCAGTGGTAGTAATCGCGCTGGTAGCGGGCGAGGCCGCCGTCCCCGGCGCGCACCCAGAGCCGCTCCCGGACCGCCTCCATGGTGGCCGCCACCCGGGGGTCGCCGGCGCGGTACATCCCGAAGGCGAACAGCCCCCAGACGCTGGCGTCGAGGGTGAGGTCGCGGTCGTAGCCGGAGCGGTCGGGGCGGGGGGCGAGCCGGCGCGCGAAGCGGCCGGCGGTGGGGTCCCAGAGGTGCTCGTCGGCGCCCCGGCGCACCTCGGCGGCGGCGCCGGCGTACAGGGTGCCCTTGGTGTCGTCGCCGAACTCGGCCGCCATCCGCGCGGCGGCGTCGAGCGCGCCCCAGACCGCGGCGACGGTGAAGGCGTGGACGCCGCGGCGCTCCTCCCAGAGGTCCCACCCGGGCAGCGGCAGCCCGGTGCGCCAGTCGCGGAACGACGCCATGAAATCGGCGGCGGGCTCGACCACCCGGCGGTACATCTCGCGGAGCAGCTCGCGGTCGCCGGCGCGGCGGTGGTGCTCGCCCAGGGCCCAGACCACCAGCGCGGTCTCGTCCTCCTGGATCGGCAGCTGGGCCTCGCCGTCGCTGTACCAGGGATGCCAGGAGGAGCCCAGAGCGCCGTCGGGGAGGTACTTGTGGAGCAGGAACCCGCGGGCGCCGTCGAGCCGCCCGGCGCAGAAGTCGAGGAGGCCGCGCAGCGGCTCGGGATAGCCGGCGCGGGCGAGCGCGCCGACGGTGAGCGCGGCGTCGCGCGGCCAGACGTAGCAGTAGGTGTCGCGGGCGTGCTCGAGGATGTCGCGGTCGGTGGAGGCGATCACCCCGCCGCCGCGGTCGCAGAGCGCTCGCGCGGTGAGCAGGCTGCGGATGAAGAGCCGGCGCAGCGGCACCGGCAGCGCGGCGGCGGCGGGGGCGGCGGTGGCCGCCCAGCTGCGCCAGTAGCGGCGGGTGCGCTCCAGCAGCCGCTCCGGGCCGGTCTGCCGGACCATGGCGTCGAGCGCGACCACCGAGCGCTGGTCGGTCCCCGCGCACAGCCAGGCGTGAAGGGTCGCCGACCGACCCGCGGGGAGGGTGAGGTTGAAGCCGGCGCAGGAGTCGACGGCTCCCTGCTCGATCGGCTGGCCGCCGAGCTCGCCGTCCTCGGCGTCGGCCCAGGTGCCGGCGAAGCCGTGGAAGCCGGCGCGCCCGCAGGTGAACATGTGCACCCCGCTGCGGCCCTCGACCCGGCCGTCGACGAGGAACCAGCGGTTGCCCCGGTACTGGACGATGCAGTGCAGCTCGGGGTCGTAGTACACGGTGTCGCCACCCTCGCCGCCGCCGATGCTGAGATCGTGGTGGAGGAAGATGCGCGCCTCGCGGGCGCGGCCGGCGAGGTCGCTCACCTCGATCTGACGGACCAGGACGTCGCTCTCGAGGTCGACGGCGTCGCGGATGCGCACCTCGACACCGAGCCCGCCGTGGTGACCCGTGGTGTCGCCCACCAGGGTCTCGTCCTCGTAGGCGGTGCGGCGCTCGAAGGCGTCGAACCAGGCGAAGGTGCCGTCGACCCAGAAGCCCAGCAGGCTGGGCGCGCCCGCGTGCGACTCGTGGCCCACCCAGGGGTAGTAGAGGTCGCGGAGCCGGCAGCCCTCGTCGAGGTTGACCTGCAGGCTGCCGTTGCCGAGGATCAGGGCGCGTGGCACGTCGTTTCTCCTGTGGGCGCAGACGCGCCCCCCGGCGCGAGAGGACTCCCCCGGGCCACCACCGCGGCAGCGGTGACGGCCCTCCCCTCGGCGGGCAGTATAGGCAGGGCGGAGCTCTGCGACCCTGCCGTTGCACAAGCGTCTGCGGCACCGCGCGCCGGGGGCCGTAGCCTGACCCCGGTGCTGCTGGGGAGATCGCGCGTGCTGGCTGCCTTTCGGGGGCCCGAGGACGGGTCGTCGCCTGCGACCACGCTCCGGGCCATGCCCGTCGAGCTCCGTTCGGCGGTCGAGCACGACCGCCGCGCGGCGGTGGAGCGGGTCATCGAGCTCGGCCGCTGGCTGGTTCTCATCCTCGCCGCCGCCAGCTTCAACTTCCCCTCGCCCTCACGGGATGCCGGGGCCGTCAACCTCATCCTGGGCGCCTGGGCGCTCTTCAACCTCGCGCTCACCGTGTGCCTGGTCGCGCGCCATCTCCCGGGGCGGCGCACCCAGTACGCGATGACCGCGGTGGACATGACCGTGGCCACCGCGCTCGTCTACCTCGACGGCGGGGTGAGCTCCGGCTTCGGGCTGACCTTCTACGCCGTGGTGATCGCCGGCAGCCTCCGCTTCGGGCTGTGGGGCTCGCTGCTCTGCGCCGGGGTGGTCAGCAGCCTCTTCCTCGGCGCCGGGGCCGCCGCCGCGGGCTCGGTCACCCCCGCGACCATCGACCTCTTCCTCTCCCACCTGCTGCTCTGCCTGCTCGTCGCGGTCACCAGCACGATGGTGAGCAGCGAGCTGGTCAGCGCCCGGGCCCGGCAGATGGCCCACACCCTGAAGCTCGAGCACGCCGCGCTCCTCGAGCTGCGCGAGGTCGACCGGGTCAAGACCGAGTTCATCATGCTCGCCTCGCACGAGCTGCGCACCCCCCTCGCCAAGGTGAAGGGCTGGCTGGCGCTGATGCAGGACGCCGGTGACCGGCTGCCGCCGGAGGCGCAGCGCGAGGGCATCGAGGTGCTGCGCAGCGAGACCGAGCACCTGGCCCGGCTCACCGACAACCTGCTCTGCATCGCCCAGCTCGAGGCCGGCGAGATCCGGCTGAAGACCGCGCCGGTGCGGCTCGACGAGGTGTTCGTGCAGGTCGCAACGCTCTTCGGTGACCCCCGTGAGCGGGGACGGCTCAGCTGCGTCCCCGACGCCTCCGAACGCGACGTGCTCGCCGACCGCGACCGCCTCGTGCTGGTTCTGGCCTGCCTTGTCGACAACGCGCTGAAGTTCTCACCGGAGGGCACGCCGGTGCGGCTCGACGCCCGGCGAGAGGGGACGCTGATGCACATCGAGTGCGTCGACCAGGGACGCAGCATCCCCGCCGACCAGGCGGAGCGGATCTTCGCCTCCTTCTACCAGGTGGAGGCGCCGCTCCAGCGCCAGCGCGGCGGCTGCGGGGTCGGCCTCTACCTCACCCGCCAGCTGGTCGAGCGGATGGGCGGCCGGGTCTGGCTGGTCCAGGAGGACACCGGCGGCCGCGGCAACACCTTCGCGCTCACCCTCCCCCTCGACCCGGACGCTCTGCGCTGACGCGGGGCTAGGCTCTGCCCATGCCGAGCTGGGACGTCGCCGTGGTGGGGGCGGGGATCGCCGGCGCCGCGGTCGCCTGGGGATGCGCCCGGCGCGGTGCCCGCGTGGTGGTGCTGGAGCGCGCGCCCCAGCCCGGGATGGGCGCATCGG